>JAFWWR010000185.1 GCA_017518025.1 Clostridia bacterium | reverse complement strand
GATTTTACTAACAAATCTCCGCCCGAATAATCCTCGGAGACCTCCTGTCTGCCAAAAAACGGCGGTAAACGCTGTTTTTCCAAAGTTTATTCTCCCGCCACCGGCGGCGCGGCGGCGGGCTCCCCCTCATCCGGGTCCTTCGGACCCACCTTCCCCTTCAGGGGGAAGGCTTTATTTGTGCCCACGTTTTCTGCTCAAACGCTCTGCACCTACTTCCCGCGATGATGTAGACGGAGGATTATTTATCAAAAAAAGGTCAGCCGCGGAAATACTTCCGCGGCTTGGTCAAAAGTTTTTGAAGGAGCGCGAGGGGACTTTTTTCAAAAAGTCCCCTCGTCACAGCGTCCCTGCCAGGTGCCGCGGCGGTAGAGTTCCTTATCCACGTCGTTCATGACGGCGATCTTGAGGCGGCACCACGCCGGCGCCTCAAGTATCTCCACCGGCGCCTCGCCGGTGAGGCGCGCCACCACCGTCTCCGGCGGCAGGACCTCGATCTGGTCGCACACCGTCATGACGTACTCCTCCCGCTCCATGGGGACGTACTCCCCGCGCATATAGTCCTCCCATATCCGCGTGCCGCGCAGCACGTGGAGCAGGTGTATCTTTATCTGATCCGGCCGCAGCGCCGCCGCGTCCCGCGCCGTCTCCTCCATATCCTCCCGGGTCTCACCCGGCAGGCCGTTTATTATGTGGAATCCAACCGAAATATTGCCGTCCGCCTCTCTCAGCCGGCGGTACCCGTCGACGAATTCCGCGAAGGTGTGGCCCCTGCCGATCCGCTCCGCCGTCACGTCGTTCGTGGTCTGCAGTCCCAGCTCCACCGTCACGGGAAGCCGCTCCGACGCCCGCACCAGCTCGGCTATCACGCCGTCCCCGAGGCAGTCCGCCCGGGTGGCCACCGCCAGCATCACCGCCCCCGGGAGGGCGGCCGCCTCGGCGTATACCTTCCGCAGCTTCTCCGGCGGCGCGTAGGTGTTGGTGTTCGCCTGCAGATACGGGATCAGCCCCACGTCGCCCCACTTCCGGCGGGCGACACGCGCCGCCGCCTCGTACTGCTCCCCGAGCGTTCCCGCGGCGGAGGAGCTTCCGTTGAGACAGAAGGCGCATCCGCCGGTCCCGCGGGTGCCGTCCTTGTTGGGGCAGGTGAAACCGCAGTCCAGGGGGATCCTCGCGCACTTCCTGCCGAAGACGCGGCGGGTGTAATAGTCGTAGGTCTGGTACCGCTTGTTCGTGTCCGTGAACTCATACGGATTCTCCGTGCGCTGACTCATTCTCCTCCCCCTTCCTTTACGTCTGTTCAACGATAATAATAGCAGAACGGCGCGTCCCGGTCAAGGAAAAGAGAGGCCGAAGAGCGTTTTTTTGCGCAGGAGCGCCGTTTTTTTCGGTATTTCTCTTGTATTTTTATCCGAAATATCTTATAATGTAATCTCAAAATAACCTTACCACTTCTTTGCCGCGTCCCGCGGCGGAATGAGGCGTACCATGATAAAACCGTTTTCACAGATGACAAAAGAAGAACTTGAGGCCGAGCTCAGCACCCAGTCGGCGCGGCTCGACGAGTGGAGAGAGATGAATCTCTCCTTCAAGCTGACCCGGGGCATGCCCAGTCAGGCGCAGCTCGATATCTCCTCCGACATGCTGGGCGTTATCAGCGATCGCGGAGACTGCTTCTCCGAAAAGGGACTGGACTGCCGCAACTACGGCATCCTCGACGGTCTCCCGGAGGCGAAGCGTATGTTCAGCGAGCTGCTCGGGATCCCCGAGGACATGATCATGATCCTCGGCAACTCGTCCCTCAACGTCATGTACGACTCCGTGGTGCGCTGCATGCTGTTCGGCGTAGCCGGCGGCCGCGAGCCCTGGTTCAGACAGGGCAGGATCAAGTTCCTGTGCCCCTCCCCCGGATACGACAGGCACTTCACCATCTGCAAGACCTTCGATATAGAGATGATCCCGGTGAAAATGACTCCCGAGGGGCCCGATATGGACATGGTCTACGACCTGGCCTGCTCCGACCCGTCGGTGAAGGGCATCTGGTGCGTGCCGAAGTTCTCGAATCCCGAGGGCATCGTCTATTCCGACAAGGTGGTCGAGCAGTTCGCGGCGCTCCATCCCGCGGCTCCCGACTTCCGGATCTTCTGGGACAACGCCTACGCCGTGCACGAGCTGTACGACGAGGAAGTAAAGCTGGCCGACATATTCTCCCTCGCCGCCGAATACGGTACCGAGGACAACATATTCTACTTCGCCTCCACCTCGAAGATCACGTTCCCCGGGTCGGG
>JAFWWR010000184.1 GCA_017518025.1 Clostridia bacterium | reverse complement strand
GTCGCCGATCTTGCTGACCGAGGAGCCGAGATGGAGCTCCCTGAGGTTCGCACAGTTGCGGAACGACGAGTAACCGATGGTCTCGACGGTGTCGGGCACGTAGATCTTCTCGACGGTGGGATTGCCGTCGAAAGCGAGATCTCCCAGGGAGACCACGCCGTCCGGGATGACGACCTCCGCGGCGGTACCGTTGTATTTTTCCAGTACGCCGTCGGTAATGACGAATTCGTCTTCAGCCGAGACGGTGAACGAAAGGGACGCCGCGACCATGACTATGACGAGTATTGCGGAAAGTAGTTTTTTCATAACTCCTCCTTTATTTCGGCCTCATGAGCTTGTCGAGCGTGGTTTATTTGTATTCTTTTTCAAGAAATTCCTTTCCGTATACGCCGGTTTTGCCGT
Organism: Clostridia bacterium; assembly: GCA_017518025.1. Classification (GTDB taxonomy): domain Bacteria; phylum Bacillota; class Clostridia; order Oscillospirales; family CAG-272; genus RUG11130. Next base: position 4,347 of record JAFWWR010000184.1, on the reverse strand, counting down.
CGAGGGCGTTCATGACGCACTCGCAAAGACTTATTTCGTTCCCCATTTTCCTGAGGAACACGCCGTTGTTCGAGCCGGTATGCACCGTGATGTGGCCTTCTTCCACCGCGAGATTGTCCCACAGATAGACGGAGACGGAGGGAAGGGTCTTTTCGATCTTGTCGACCGCTTTTTTCAGCCGCTCCTGGAATCTGTCGGCGGCGTCGCCGGTTGCTTCCAGCGGCATATCGGGATGGAGACCGTCGTAATACACCTGGACCTGGGAGAGGGCGTAGTCTCTCACGGAGCAGCAGTATATGATCTTGACCTCGCCGTTGTACTTATCGTTAATATGTTTTATCCCGTCGTAGGAGAGGTCGTCGGTCTTCGATATTGCGCGTATATGCTCGGGGGCCGCCCATTCATCGGCGAGGACCTTCTGCCAGTCTAGGATAAAGAGGGAACTGTCGACGATGACGCAGCGTCTGCCGCTGATATCGAGGCGCGAGAGGGTGTCGTCGAAGAGGAGCGCCGCGCTGAAGCCGCCGGCGCTGTACCCGGCCACGACGAGGTCGGAGAAGGACTTCCCGAGGATACCGATCGCTTTTTCAAGGAACGCAATGTAATTTGTGTATCCGTGGTAGTACACCGTTTTCAGGCTTCCGTCGAGAGCCGTATACTCCCTCTCCGACGTGCCGATGTTCACGTCTCCGGTGGTGTAGCAGGGCATGATGACGCTCCAGTCGTGAAAGGGATTCGACGGATCGTCCGACGTTATTCCCTCTCCGGTGATCCGGATCTCTTCGCCGATGCTGCCCTCGGAGATGAAGGCGCAGTAAAAGCCGCCGCCCGCGCCGTCCGGTCGGTAGTGAGTCCTGGCGGCGGAAAAGGAGTCGACGCTGAGCCCGCCGCCCACGAAAAAGACGATGAGATTGTCGGAGGCGCCCTTTCGGATAACGCCCCTCCAGCGGGACCCGTCGGAAGAAACGGCGCCGTCCACGGGGACCGTGTACCACTTGCCCGTTTCCGGCTCGCCGGTCAGTTGTTCAAATTCAAGTTTTCTGAGATCCGTCATGCGGTGATCGATCCTTTCATTATGTGTTTGCGATGTTTTTACACTATTATTATACTATTGACGTATCACTTTGTAAAGATTGCGTGGGGTGAATTGTTTGTGATACTTGCTATGGAAGTGATAAGTAGCTTATAGTTTTGCGGACCCACTTGTTTTTTTCGCCCTTTCTCTTCTAAGAAGAGCAAGGGCAAAGGCGGAAAGAGAAGTCGGAGGGGGAACGAAACCGCTTTATCCGCTCGGACGAACCGGAGCAGAGCTCCGACAACGTCCTCACGGGCGGCTTTCGCTCCCCCCTCCACCCCCAAAGATTCGCGCGTCAGCCGTCCTGAATCCTAACTTACATGTATTCGCGCACGGTTCGAATACTAAACCGGGCGTTGTATTATACTGTTTCTCCCTTTATCGCGGTTTTGTTACCGGAGAGCGCTTGTAAATGAGTCCCCGAAAATAACACAGGCGCGAAGTATTTCGCGCCTTTTTCAGAAAAGTTTTTGGGGGTGTGGGGGCTTTTTTCAAAAAGCCCCCACGTCTTTTCAATAATACTTCACCGTCAGCGTTGATTCGTCGCAGAGGACGGTGTTGGTCGCCGGGCGGGAGGAGGTCTGGACCGAGAAGAGGCCGCGGTTGTTGGTATGGGGCACGAACTGGGGGAACGCGGCGGAGGACACGTCCACGCGGAGCCGCTCGCCCTTCCGTATCACGAACCGGCACAGATCCAGCGGGAAATCCAGCTCCACCGCGTCGCCGGGGACGTAGTCCGGGCAAACGTTCGAGATCTGCGTTATCCCGTCGCGGAGGACGAAATCCCCCTCCGGCTTTTCTATGGCCACTCTCACGTAAAAGCAGGTGTCGAGGCAGTCGGAGCGCACCTTCAGCCGCACGTCCATGCCGCCGCCGGCGTGGACATCCTCGCCAAAGGGCGGCGTATAGAACGACAGCACGTCCTCTCTGCTTCCCGGAGGGTCCAGGAAATACGTGCCGCCGAAGCAGTGACTCAGACCGCGCGCCGCCGGGGTGGGATCCGCGGGGTCGTACACGTAGGACCGCTCGCCGCCGCCCAGGGTGAAAGTCGACGATCTCCCCGGCTCCGGCAGATCGTCCGTCTTCCAGCCGTCCTCGGAAAACAGCTCGTAATACGTCGCCTTGCCCGGCTCCACGGGGGGCTCGCCCAGCCCCCGGACGTAGTTCATCCACCTGAGATCGAAATCGGGGAATCTTTCCTCCAGCGTCGCCGCGGGGGAGAAGCAGTAGGGCTGCTCATCGCTGTTGCCGCCGTGGTGGTAGGCGTGTATGATGAAGGCGGAACGCGCCTTCGTTTCAGGGTCCATGTCCTCCCACATTTTGAATATCCCGGAGGCGAACACGTCGAAGAATCCGGTGGTGATGAGGACCGGGAACTTCACGCTTTTCAGCGCGTCACGGGACTCCGCGCCGCCGAAATGGGTGTTCCAGAAGGGGTCGCTTCTGTCCGGATGGAGCAGGATCTCGTCGTAGTCCTCGATCCTCTCCCCGAAGACGGAGCGGGTGTAGTCCGTCATGGGCAGGATGCGGAAGGAGTCGCGGGTGTAGTTCTTCGTGAGCCCCGCTTTCTTCCTGTACTGGAGCACCTGCCAGTCGCCGTACAGATTCGCCTTGTAAAAGCCGTTCAGGTAGTGCCAGTTGTAGAGCTCGCAGTCCGACGCCTCGAGGCACGCGCCCCTGACGTCGTCGCCGTAGGGCGCGGCGGCGTAGTGGACGTAGGCGGTGTAGCTGCCGCCCAGAAGGTAGATCTCGCCGTTGTAGAAGGGCTGGCGGCGCACCCAGTCGTACTCCCGAAGACTCGTCTCCCGCTCGAAGATCACCGGGAAGGATTCGCCGGTGCTCTTGCCGGTGCCGCGGCTGTGCTGGAATACGACGGCGTAACCGGCGTCGAGCCACTTGCCGTACTCGCGAACGAGCCAGTCGGCAAGCTCTTTGTCCGTGTCGTTCTCGTGCTCCGTCTCGTAGGGGGAGCGCAGGACCACGGTGGGGTACCTGCCGCGCTCCTGCGGCCGCGCCGATATCGTGCAGATCTTGTCTCCCTCAAAGGGGAGGTACAGTACTTCTCTGAAATGAGCCATTGTCGGGCCCTCTCTTTCCGGCGATCCCGCCGTGAACAATATATCACAAACCGGGGTTTTTTGCAAGGGCGGGACGGCGGCGAAATAAAAAGAGACGGGGGGAAACTCTCAGGGAGAGTTTCCCCCGTATTGCGTTATTCCACTGCCAGATCGATCCCCGCGCCGATGGCGTATACCAGACCGGTGTCCGGATCCACGTACTTGAAGCACACCAGGATCTTGTTGTCGGACAGATCGCTGTCGAAAAGATCGGTATAGAACTGATAAACCGAGTCGGTAAGTCCCGTCTCCTCGCGGAGGAACGATTCGATGTACTCGACATTGAGCTGTTCCGCGGTGAGCGTTATGGGGTTGTCGTCATAATACTCAATGACGTTCCTGGCTTCCTTGAGCTCCGGCGGAGTGTCGTCCCAGCAGTAGCTCGGGGCGCCGCCGGCCATGGCTCCGGTGTAGCCGAGGAAGGGCTGCTTTATCACCGCGAGATAGAACTCGACGGTGTACGACTCCTCGCCTCTCGTGAACTCCACCTCGACGAAGCCGCCGAAAATGTCCAGAGCGCCGGCGGGACCGTACTGCTCCTTGAGATCGTCGTATCCGTCCACCACCTCGGCGCTGCATCCGAATTTCTCGGTGATAGCGGCGTTGAGGGTCTCCTCGTTGAAGCTCGAGCTGAGCCCGAAGATGAAGTAGACGTGGTTGTGCGTCACGCAGGCGACCTCGCTCAGCAGCTCGTCGATAAGATCGTTGAGCGGGACCTGAACGTTGACCTTCGCGCCTACGGTGTACATCCTTCCCGTTTCGGGGTCGTCATATCTGAAGCAGACGGTGATCTCGTCCGGGCCGAATCCCGTGGAGAAGAACTTGTAGGTCTTCTTGTCCTTAAGATCGGTCACTTCGCGGAAGAAGGATTCCACGTACTCGACGTTCGCCTGGTCTCCCTCAAGGGTCAGCGTTTCACCGTCGTATTCGATAATGGATTCGAGGGCGTCCGCGATCTCGAAAGGCAGATCGTCCTTGCACCAGCTCAGCACGCCTTCCCTGGACGCGCCGGTGTCGTAGGCGTACAGATCCTTACGGAGCGTGAGTCCCAGGTTTTCGGTATAGGTCTCGCCGGTGTTCTCGTCGGTGAAGGTAACGGGGCAGTCGTCGATCCAGCACACTCCGCCGTCAATTCCGGCGCCTGCTCCGGAATAG
>JAFWWR010000183.1 GCA_017518025.1 Clostridia bacterium | reverse complement strand
TGTCCTGGCCGAAAACCACCAGCAGGGATTCATCCGGAATCCTGGCAATGGTCACACCCTCGGGATTGGCCGTCGCCCGGAGTTCCAGGGCGGCGCCGCCCGTCTTCGCGGTCACGCAGAAGGCTGTTTCCTCCTGCTGCGCGGCGGGAGCGGGTTCTTCTTCGGCAGCGGGCGGTTCCGCCTGCCGTGCCTCCTGTTCAGCTTCCGGTTCCGTTCCGGGGATGCCGGTTTCCGCCGCGTCTTCTGCGTCTTCCGCGACGGTGAACCCCATCGCGTTGAATTCTTCGGTCGAAAGCTCGAGATATCCGTAATCATATCCTGCATCACTCGCAGCGGTGATATCGACGATCCACGCGCCAAGTTCCTTGTTCTCAACGAGGTGATATACCGAATAACCCTCTTTGACCAGCGGTCCGCCCTCGCCCTCGTACCAGGACGTCGGTCTGGCGACCCACATGCCTTTTCCGTCGTCGTTTTTATAGTTCAGTTTAAGAACGTTGAAATCTTCCGCGCCTTTCGACGTGTCGATATAAGAGACGGTTTCCAAACCCGAATAAGTCGCCTGGGTCGTACCGAAAGTGAGCGCCTCGGAGGGTTCCCTCGAGAGGACTATGATCTCCTCGTTCTCGTCAACTCCAAACACGGAAAAGACGCCGTTTTCAGAATACAAATGAACGGAAACGTCGGACCCGACGGTCAAAACGGAAGTCCCGCAGTCCTCCGGGTAGAAAACGAACGCTCCGCCTTCCGTGAATAGTTTTTCATTCACGGAAAGAGTGCCGTCCCCGGTCAGCGTGATCGAACAGCCCCAACCGTAGCCCCAGGAAACGACGCCTGCAAGCGCGCATTCTCCGACGACCTTTATCTTGAAGTCGTCGCCCATCATATTCATCTCAAGGCCGTAGTTCGGCTTGTTGAAATCCGTGAGCGTCAAAGTATTAGTCGCCCTGTCGTACACGGCGCCGGGCACTTCGTTCTTCACCTTGTTGTCCGAAAAGATCTGCTTGTAGACGACAGGTCCTTCCTCTCCGTCCGTGACCGGATCTCCTTTGTCGTCGAGTTCAACCATATTCATGTAAGCATAGTATACGGTCTCTGTTGTGCCTTCGTCTTCTTTTTCCCAATTCCACGTATCCTCGCTGGGGCCGTTTCCGGCGAGCGCGACGGTAGCGGAAACCGATACGAGCATCAGGACCGACAAAAGAATACTAAGGATCTTTTTCATAATTTCCTCCAAGTTAATATATTACGGTCGGGTCTTCTTTTGTCATTTTAACACAATGTTAACGATATGTCAACAAATCGAACAGGGGACGGTCCCGAAGGACCGTCCCCTGATTCATTATTCTTTTTGGATCGGATTATCTGCCTCTGTAGAGGAACGTAACGATCTGTCCTCTCGTGCAGGTGGCGTTCGGCGCGAAGTGCGTTGCGTCCATACCGTTGGTGATCTCGTTTTCGACCGCCCACAGAACTGCGTTATAGAAGTAGTCCTTGCTCTTCACGTCGCGGAACGTACTTACAGTGCTCTTCGGTTTCGGTTCGCCCTTCCATCTGTACAGGAAGGTGACGATCTGTCCGCGCGTGCAGGTGTCGTTCGGTGAGAAGTGCGCCGCGTCGGTTCCTTTGGTGATTCCCTTTTCAACGGCCCAGAGAACTGCTTTATAGAAGTAGTCTTTCTTCGCAACGTCTTTGAAGGGATTCCTTACAATTGACGGTTCGGGTTCGCCCGCCGCTCTCCAGAGGAAAGTCACGACCTGACCGCGGGT
>JAFWWR010000182.1 GCA_017518025.1 Clostridia bacterium | reverse complement strand
TCCCTCTCGCGCTTCAGGGAGGCGGACGACCTCTACCGCCGCGCTCTGTCCGAGATGGAGAAGGTGAAATTCGGCGAGCTTGAGCTGGCGATCACGTATCTCAATATGGCGAACGCCGTGGAGGCGGAATACGGCCTCGAGGACGGCGAGTCGCGCATTTTCGGTCTGCTGGACCGGGCGAAGGAGCTTCTCGACACGACGGAGCACCCGAGAGACGGGTACTACGCCTTCGTGTGCGAGAAATGCGCGCCCACTTTTGAATACTACGGATATTTCGCCGACGCGAGGGAAATAAAGGACCGCGCCGAGGCGATCTATGAGGACGTGAAACGGAAAGGCGGCAGGTGATGAAGGGACTCGATATTTCCCGGGCATATTTCGAGCAGCACGGACGGCCCATGCTGGAGGAAAAGTTCCCCGACCTGCTGCCTCTCCTGGCGGCGGGACTCGTCGGAGAGGGCTCGGAGTGCTCGCGATACGACGACGAGACGTCGCGGGATCACGATTTCGAGCCGGGATTCTGCCTTTTCCTGCCGGGCGAGGACGTGATCGACCGGCGCTCCGCTTTTCTGCTGGAGAGGGCGTATTCCGCCCTGCCCCGGGAGTTCATGGGGCTGAAGCGCTCTCTGATGCAGCCTGTGGGCGGCGCGAGGCGCGGCGTCATCCGTATCCAGGATTTTCTCACGGCGAAGACCGGGACCCCCGACGGGCGTCTCACGCCGGAGCAGTGGCTCGCTCTGCCGGAGCAGTCTCTTCTCGAATGCGTGAACGGTGAGATATTTTTCGACAATTCGGGGGAGATCACCGCGGCGCGGGAGCGGCTCGCGTACTATCCCGAGGACGTGCGGCGCAAAAAGCTCGCCGGAGCGCTGCTTATCATGGCCCAGGCGGGGCAGTACAATTACGTCCGGTGTCTCAGCCACGGCGAGGCCGCCGCGGCGCAGCTGGCGGTGTTCGAGTTCGTGAGGGCCGCCGTGAGCGCGATCTTTCTGCTGAACAAAAAATATATGCCTTATTATAAATGGAGTTTTCGCGCGCTTCGCGCCCTGCCGGAGCTGTCGCTTGAAGCGGAGCTGTTCGAGCTTCTAATGACTACCGACAACGACGGCGAGCGGCGGGATGAAAAATACGGGATCATCGAGGGCATCGCCGCCGACGTGATCGACGCGCTCCGGGAAAAGGGACTGTCGGAGGCCACCTGCGGGGATCTCGAAAAACACGCGTACTCCGTCAACGACGGGATCGTCGATCCCGGAATTCGCAATTTACACATCCTGGCGGCGGTATAGGAGGACGGAATGAAAATACACGGACTGCAGAAAATGACTCTGCTCGATTTCCCCGGACACGTGGCGTGCACGGTGTTCCTCGGGGGGTGCGACTTCCGATGCCCCTTCTGCCACAACTACGAGCTGATCGACGGGAGCGCGGAGCCCCTGATGGACGACGAAGAGTTCTTCGCCTTCCTCGAAAAGCGGGGCGGCCTGCTGGACGGCGTCGCGGTGACCGGGGGCGAACCTTGCCTTCATCCGGGACTGCCTGACTTTCTCGCCCGTGTGCGTGAGATGGGGTTTATGACGAAGCTCGACACCGACGGGTTCCATCCGGATATGCTCCGGACCCTGTTCGGCGGCGGACTCGTCGACTACGTGGCCATGGACGTGAAGAACAGCCCGGAAAAGTACGCCGCCACCTGCGGCCTTGAAAAAATCGACCTTTCCCCTATCCGGGAGAGCATTTCTCTCATCATGGAGTCGGGGATCGGGTACGAATTCCGCACCACCGTCATCGACGAATTCCACGAGGTCGCCGACTTCGACGGCATCGGAGAGATGATCCGCGGAGCCGGAAAATACTTCATCCAGCCCTTCACCGACCGGGACTCCGTTCCCTTCGGGAATCTCCACGCTCCGGGCCGGGAAAAACTGGCGGGATTCGAGGCGGCCGTCAAAAAATACGTCGGGTCTGTCAGTATTCGTGGAATTGACTAAAAAACAACATATAGATTTGTGAACAATTTTTGACACAATATATTGACAAAAGCGTCTGATGCTGATATAATGGTCCGTGCAGGGTCGAAGGGGTCCCTTCACGGGCCTTTTTTCGTTCCCGAAACAGGCCCGTTCTGCGGATTCGACCGGATCACGGACCGGTTTTTTATAAAGTATATTACATCCGAAAAGGAGATTTCCCATGTATCAGGTAGTAAAAAGAGACGGCAGCGTCGTTGATTTCAATATCAGCAAGATCAGCGTTGCCATCACGAAAGCGTTCGAGGCGCTGAACAAGCAGTATCACCCCAGCGTGATAGACCTTATATCCCTTCACGTCACGTCCGACTTCGAGAGCAAGATCCACGACGGCAAGATCACCGTGGAGGACATCCAGGACAGCGTCGAGAAAGTGCTGTCCGAGTCCGGTTACGCAGACGTGGCGAAGGCGTACATCCTCTACCGCAGACAGCGCGAGAAGGTACGCAACATCAACTCTACCCTGCTCAACTACAAGGATCTGGTCGACAATTACCTGAAGATCAACGACTGGAGAGTCAAGGAGAACAGTACCGTCACCTATTCCGTGGGCGGTCTCATCCTGTCCAACTCCGGCGCCATCACGGCAAATTACTGGCTCAGCGAGGTCTACGACGACGAGATCGCGGAGGCCCACAGATCGGCGGCGATCCATCTGCACGACCTGAGCATGCTCACCGGCTACTGCGCCGGCTGGTCCCTGAAGCAGCTTATCCAGGAGGGTCTCGGCGGAGTTCCCGGCAAGATCACCTCCTCCCCCGCGAGCCACCTCTCCACCCTCTGCAACCAGATGGTCAACTTCCTCGGTATCATGCAGAACGAGTGGGCGGGCGCCCAGGCGTTCTCCTCCTTCGACACGTATCTCGCTCCCTTCGTGAAGGTGGACAACCTGAGTCAGAAGGAAGTCAAGCAGTGCATCCAGTCCTTCGTCTAC
>JAFWWR010000181.1 GCA_017518025.1 Clostridia bacterium | reverse complement strand
GCTCATCACCGAGGGCAACTACCAGAAGGCGTATTCCGTCGCCAGCACGCTGGAGACCATGACGATGGTCATGGTGCCCGTGTCGGCGTTCATCTACGACAGGATCGGCATAACGCTGATTTTCGTGATCGACGCGGCGAGCTACTTCGTCGCGGCGGTGATGGAGACGCGGATCGGCGCCCGGGAGAAATACGCGGAGGAGCGCAGGATCGAGGGCGGCGGCGTGCTGAAAAAGCTCGCCGGCGACTTCAGGGAGGGAATGTCCTATCTCTGGGTGGAGAAGGGCCTTCTCGCCGTGGCGGTATATTTCGCCTGCTCGTCGTTTGCAGGCGGGGTGTCCGGTGCGCTGACGCTGCCCTATTTCCAGAATACCTTCAAGAACGGTAAATACGTGTATATGCTCGTCTGGGGCATGAACTCGGTAGCACGCGCCATCGGCGGCGGGATCCACTATAAGAAAAGACTGCCCCCGTCGAAAAAATATGCCATCGCCTTTGCCGTGTATATCATCATCTCGGTCCTTGAGGGCGTGTATCTGTACTGCCCGGTTTGGACGATGATGGTCATGTGCTTTACCGGCGGCATCCTGGCGGTCACGTCGTACACCATACGCATATCCGCTACTCAGGGATACGTTCCGGACGAGAAGAAGGGAAGATTCAACGGCGCGTTCAACACGCTGAACACGGCGGGACTGCTCCTCGGGGAGCTTATCGCCGGCGCGCTGGCGGAGTACCTGCCGATCCGGCCCATCATAACCGTGACCATGGCGCTGAACGTACTGGCGGTGTTCACTTTCATCGGCGCCGGAAAGAAACATATCGAGAAGATCTACAATACGGAAAACTGAAAAAAGGACCTGCGGAATTGCACCGCAGGCCCTTTTTATCTGAAAATCATATATCCACTCTCGACCTCGTTCCTCCTTCGAGGAACGATTCGATATTGAGCGCCATCTCGCTCACGCAGCGCACACGCGCCTCGTGGGAGCCCCACGCCATGTGCGGGGTGAGGCACACGTTCGGCATCTGCCTTATTGCGTAATACGGGCTGTCCTCGCGGAACGGCTCCGACGAATACACGTCCACGCCGATCCCGCCGATCCGCCCGTCGCGCACCGCCTCGCACAGAGCCGCCTCGTCGCAGACCGCGCCCCGCGCCACGTTGATGACGACGGCGCCGTTTTTCATTTTTGCGATCCGCGCCCGGCTGATGAGACCCCGGGTCTCCTCCGTCAGAGGCGTGTGGACCGAGATTATATCGGCCGTCTCGCACAGCTCGTCGATGGTGACGCACTCCGCGTCCGCCACCGGCGTTCTTTTATTCACGATCACGCGGCATCCGAGAGCGCGCGCGATCTCGCCCACCTTCCTGCCGATGTTGCCGTACCCCACGATACCCCAGGTCATCCCCGCGATCTCATGATAGACAGGTGTCAAACAATTCGCGGACGCGCCGCGACTGTAGGAGCCGTCGGCCACGTAGGACGTAAAAGAGGGAAGATTCG
>JAFWWR010000180.1 GCA_017518025.1 Clostridia bacterium | reverse complement strand
TCACAGGGTTTGCGGTTGATCATCATATGTTCTCCGGATGATCCGAATCCGTACCATCATGCCGCTGCACCGAATATTCAGATCATAATCCACGCGACCGGCGATGGATGGGACTGGTCTGACAGGGTGTGGGAGAATACGGAAGAGCTGACGATCAACGGAATGTCCGCCTTCCGGAATCGACTTGACACCGTTGTCGGCGACGAAGTGCTCCCGTGGGGGAGGATCGTCTTCGGCGATAAGAATATCTCGATTCAGCTCCATTACTTAGGAGTCGATGACGACGAAGTATTGAAGGACGCCGAGAGCATAAGATAAACGGGCACGTCAAAACGGCGCGGAATTTCTTCCGCGCCGTTGTTTTTTTCATTCACTCCGCGTCCTCGTCCATGGCTTCCAGAAGAAAGCTCACCGGGCGGAACCCGTCGTTGCAGGAGATCATGGCGGATCTTTTGTCCTTCATCCAGCCGTCGTACAGGTTTTCCGCGCCGTGGGCCAGCGCCATGACGAAGGGCGACACCGTCTCCCACGCGCTGTCGCAGAAGCCCTCCGGACGCCGCCAGCCGTCGGCGATGAAGACCGTGCCCTCCTCCATGTCGCAGGCGTGCTCTATTGGGTTTTCGTATTTCTCCATAAGGTCGCGGTAGCAGGCGAACCGCATTACCGTGATCTTTACCTTTTTCATCTGTCCTCACCTCTGATCCCGGGGCGGTCTTTTCTTTTTCGGCTCCGGGAGGTCGTCCGCCAGGGCGCCGATGAGTCCGCAGAGGAACTCCCGGTCGTCCACGTCCTCCACCATAAGCATGGGCCGCCCGCCCTCGTAGGGGATCTCCTCGGGCGCGTCCGGCATGAGCCGCCTCGACGACTCCGTGATCTTCACCAGCAGCCGGTCGTCGTATACGCCGCCGACGATCTTTCCGTCGTAATAGATGATGAACTCTCCCATCATCGCCCGGTACGTCACCCCACCGAGGGCGCCGAGCTGATCCATGACGAATTCGAGATATCCTTTGCTCGACGCCATGGCTCACAGCTCCGCCAGGATTTCGGCGGCGTTGGTGTCGGGCTTGACCTTCGGCATGACCCGCGTGACGATCCCGTCCTCGTCGACGAGGAACGTGGTGCGCACCACGCCGAATGACGTCTTGCCGTAGAGCTTTTTCTCCTGCCACACGCCGTAGGCCTTGATCGCCTCAAGGTCCGGGTCGGACAGAAGACGGAAACCGAGGCCGTACTTCTCCGAGAACTTCACGTGGGATGCGACGCTGTCGCGGCTGACGCCGATCACCTCCACGCCGCGCTTTTTGAACTCGCCGTAGAGGCCCGCGAAGGCGCAGGCCTGCCTGGTGCAGCCGGGAGTGTTGTCCTTCGGGTAGAAGTACAGCACCACCTTTTTGCCGCGGAAATCGGACAGGGACACGTCCGCCCCGTTTTGGTCCTTCAGTGTGAAATCGGGGGCCTTCGCGCCGACTTCGGGATAACCGTTATTCATTTTTCTCCTCCTTAGCCGAGGATATACTCCTTCAGCAGTCCGTATGTGTTACGAAGTCCGTCCACGTGGGTGCGCTCGTAGCCGTGGCTGTTCAGGGTCCCGGGTCCGATGGCGCCGTGGCGCACGTCGTAGCCCGCCGCCACCGTGGCGTCTCCGTCGGAGCCGTAGTGGGGCGTGATCACATCCACGACGTAGTCCACCCCCGCACGGCGCG
>JAFWWR010000179.1 GCA_017518025.1 Clostridia bacterium | reverse complement strand
TAACCGTTACCGTCGGCGGAGGAGAGCTGCTCCAGAATATTGTGCAGTACCGTCTCGGAACACTTTTTGTTTCTGACCTTGATCTTCGCGGCTGTAAACAGCTTGCCGGAAACGCGGTCCGCGTCCACAGGATCTTCCGAGATGATCCCGCCCGTTATGGTGTTGCGGTGTATGCGGGAGACAAAGCAGTACAGCCCGGATCCGTTTGACCGGTTGAACTCTTCCGCCGTCTCGGAGATCTGTTCCGTGAGTCCTTCTCTGCATAAAGAGTTGTTACCACCTTCACTTTTTTTCTTTCCTTCGTCAATCGTCGCGGTCACCTTGTAGAACAGCATATCGCACCTCCGTTTTTGATTATTTCTTTTTTCTTTCGACACTATTTTACCAAACGTTATGTACCGAAAACAGTACATTGTTCAGCGAGTTCCCCGCGCCCTTTTCCAGGGTGGGAATTATATGATAACACGCCGAATGTACCAAAAACCGTACATAGCATCATCGTTTTCTTAATCCGGAAAATAAACTCAGGCGACACGGTTTTCGCCGTTATCGCAAAATGGTGGGTTGCTCATATAAGTTGCCGCAGTTTTTATTTTGAGTCCACCCTCCGAAAAAAGGTGAAAAAAAGAACCCCGGGGAGGGGATTCGGAAAGAATCCTCGTCCCTCTCCGGAAAGCGGAACCATATTATAAGTAATAATCTTTACCAATTCATGAACAAAACAGGGGGTTTGAATTTTATTTTTGTGTGGCGGAAAACGTCTTTGACCAAGAGGCATCCGATGCGCATAACAAAAGACCGTGATCACTCACGGTCTTTTTATTAAGGTGTCGCTCGTCAATCATTTTCCCGGCGCATCAGCGGAAACAGTTATCCTCGCGACTTTGCCCCACGGCGGGTCGACCTCCTCGTTGTTGATGAGCCACAGGACCGGAATACCGCCCGCCAGTTCTTCTCTCGGAAAAGGCGCGAATCCGTCTGTCAGTATGATGATACTTACGGGCGGGTTTTCTTCCATATACCGGTGAACGTACTCGAATATGATCTGGAAATCGGTTCCGCCGCCGCCCGCCGGTTTAATAACGATGAACTCTTCAAAGGATGAAAAAGGTTTCGGTTCAATGATCGCCGCGTCGAAGAATCCGAGCCACCCTCGCAGTTTCCCGTTGAACTGATCGATGGCGCCTTTCACCTCTGAGTATGCCGCCGTCATCATTCTGTCGGAGATGGAACCCGAGGTGTCGATCATGAACAGAATATTTTCCACCTCGTCGGTCTGCCCTTTCTCGTTGAAGTCGGGAAGGAAGAAAGGACTGTCCTGGAAACGTCTGTCCGGAGGCGAAAAAGAATAATCGTTGATTTCTTCCTGAATAAACTCGTTAAGGATGGTTCGCCAGTCGGTTTGCGGTTTCATCAGTTTCTCGAGCATTCTTTTTGCAAACATGGGAAGCGTTCCCCGGGAGTTGGACGGATCCCGGACAGTGATTGCCTCGCATGCCTCCGCAAACTGTTTGACCCACACGTCTCTCAATACGCTGTCTTTCTCGAATATTCCCCAGTGTGAATGATCGTCCCATCTTCCCGGGGTCGGTTCCCCGTTTTTCGGCGCCTGCTGCTCCTTTTTCGCTCTTCCGTGTTCAAACCCGGGCAAAGTGTTTTTGTACAGCGGGTTTTTAGACGGCGGAAGCATCTCATAGACTTCCTCCGCGGTGTAAATGTGACCTTCTTTTCCGTCCGGGGCTTTGTGCATCAATTCGCCAATTCCGGATATGGTAATGCTGCTCGGCTTGCCGTCGTTCTCCAGCATAATATTTGAGTTGACAACGATGTCTGCCGCGATGTTGTACCGTTCAAGATCGCGATACTCGCCCCGGAGGCAGTGTTGAAGAACGACGTGAAGGATCTCGTGCATCATCACGCAATCCAGCTCGTTGTCGGACAGACTGTCGAGAAATTCCGGACCGAAGGCGATCCGTTCGCCGTCGGTGTACGCCGTCGGCGCGCCCTCGTCTATGGAATATATCATATGCATAAGAAGGAGGCCGTAGAAACCGTGATTGCAGAGGATACGCATTCTCGCAATCAGCAGACGTTTTATATACTCCCGTATCTTTTCTTCAGACAGCGCCATGGAGCAACCTCCCTTTTGATGAGAGCCATGCGGAAAACTCGGGAATCCGCAAAAGCTTTGCCCGATAATCCGGCTCTATATACATATAATCCTTGAACAAAACCGCAGAGAAGTCAGGCGGCATACGTTCTGCATACCGCACGGAGTTAGTGATCCGGCGCATATCGTCCTTATGATCCCGGGCGTACGCCGTCATAGCGGCACAGAGAGCGTACATGGCGTCCGTTCCTTTCGGAATATCCGGCTGTTTACCGTCAAAGATGTCCTCGAGATCCGGAAGGTCGTCATATACTTTTGACCAGGTGCGGAACTCGATGGCAAGTCCCGTTCCTATGACTCCCGCGATAAGGGAGTACACTTTGTCAATGTTGTCGTCCACGTGATTCAGTATGTTGCTCACCATCTCCCATGCTCGTGGAGTCGCGAAAGCCAGATCGGCGTTGGCGGCGTCAAAAGAGATAAGATGTTGCGGGCGAAAGGAGAGGAACCCCACTACTTTATCGTTCACTCCCGAGCGGACAGCCCACTCTTTCCACGATTTGAAGCTGCTTTCCACCTCGATATGTAAAAGGCGGTTTGAGAGGGCTTTCGGCATCTTTACGGCCACCGACTTGTCGGTGGTCCTGTTTCCCGCGGCAATAACGATGCAGTTTTCCGGTAATTTATGCTCGCCGATCACACGGTCAAGCGTGATCTGATACGCCGCTGCCTGAACCGATTGAGGCGCCGCGGATATTTCGTCGAGGAACAGGAAATTGACCACGCCGTCGTTCGGATCCATCTGGAAGATCTGCGGCTTGAGCCAGACCGCGAGGGTCTTGTCCTCGTTTGCTGTCGGGATCCCGCGCAGATCGATGGGGTTGAACAAGAGCAACCTGACGTCGGTTATATGCGTCGTTTTTCCCGTGTTTCTTTCGATTTCTTTCGCGAGCTGTCTTATGGCCTGCGATTTGCCGACTCCGGGCGGACCCCACAGCATTACGGACGGAAATACTCTCAAAGGCACCCCCGAGTTTATTATCCCGCAATATGCGCGTCCGAGTTCTTCAATCAGCCGACCGACGTTCATCTGCGGTATGTTCGGATTTTTGACGTCTTTTTCGCTCATTTTTTATCAACCCCCAGTTCCTTTAAAAGCACTCTTGAGGTATACAGAGTGACAGCCATGAGAATAAACATTCTCACGTAAAGATATATGGTGTTTTTATATATTCTTGAATAAGGCATTATATCTAGTAAAGCTCAATT
>JAFWWR010000178.1 GCA_017518025.1 Clostridia bacterium | reverse complement strand
CCAGGATTTCTCAAGTTTTTTCGAGCAGAGTTCCGCGACCTTGCCAACCGGGGAGGAGAGCAGTCCGACGATAACGCATCCGACGAGGTTGCCGACCACGGAGATCGCCGTGTCTACCCGCTGCTTCAGGTCGCTCGTCACGGTGTAGCCGATCCTGCCGGTGTAAAGGTTCATCCCCAGCAGGACGATGGAAATAAGTCCCACTGAAAACGCCAGCGCGCCCACGTATTTGTTGTCGCAGGAGAGGAAAACGAACCCTCCGATGCTTATCATCACGCCCGCCAGGACGGATTTGACGAATTCGGCAAGTCTTTCCATTCGGATATCTCCTTTCGGGGGAGTTTTTTATCTGTGGAACAGCTTCTTTGTCTGATAGACCGGCTCCTGAGTCAGGTTGAGCCCCAGTTTTCTGTAAATGCCGGAGTCCACCGCAGTGACCATGACCGTGGAGTGCGCATCGCACCCTCTCAGCTTGTCGACCTGCTTCATGGCGAGGGCCGCCGCCGGGTTGGTGGTGGCGGAAATGGCGAGAGCGATGAGCACCTCGTCCGCGTGGAGCCGCGGGTTGTGGCCGCCCAGCTCCTGGGTCTTCAGCCGGCTCAGCGGCTCGATGACCACGGGCGGGATCAGATGGAGCTCGTCGTTGATGCCGCCGAGGACCTTGAGTGCGTTGAGCAGCGCCGACGCCGACGCGCCCAGCAGAAGCGAAGTCTTGCCGGTGACGAGCTGTCCGTCGGGAAGTTCGATGGCGACGGCGGGACCGTTCGTGTCGCGGGCCTTGTCCAGCGCCGCCTTGACGACGGGACGGTCAGCCGTGGAGACTCCCACCTTGTTCATCAGGAGCTCCATCTTGTAGACCTCGTCGTCCTTCGCCGAGCCGTTGGCTCTCTTGCAGAGTGTGCTGTAATAGCGGCGGACGATCTCCTTCTTGGCGGCGTCTCTCACGGCGTCGTCGTCGAAGATGCAGTATCCCGCCATGTTGACTCCCATGTCCGTGGGGGACTGGTAGGGGCACTCGCCGTAGATCTCGGTGAAGATCAGCTTCAGCACCGGGAAGATCTCCACGTCCCTGTTGTAATTGACGGTGGTCTGACCGTACGCCTCAAGGTGGAACGGGTCGATCATGTTCACGTCGTTCAGGTCGACGGTGGCCGCCTCGTAGGCGATGTTGACCGGGTGATTCAGCGGAAGGTTCCACACCGGGAACGTCTCGAATTTGGCGTAGCCGGATTTGATGCCGCGCTTGTTGTCGTGATAAAGCTGGGAGAGGCAGGTGGCCATTTTGCCGCTTCCGGGGCCGGGAGCGGTGACCACCACGAGAGAACGCTTCGTCTCGATGTAGTCGTTCTTGCCGTAGCCCTCCTCGCTGACGATGAGCTTGGCGTTGGACGGATAGCCCGGGATCGGGTAGTGGCGGAATACGCGCACCCCGAGGTTCCCCAGTCTGTTTATGAATTTGTCGGCGGCGGGCTGTCCCTTGTAATGGGTGATAACGACGGATCCGACGTAAAGTCCGATGTCGGTGAAGGCGTCGATGAGACGAAGCGCGTCCATGTCGTAGGTGAGCCCCACGGCGGCGTGGACCTTGTTCTGCTCGATGGCCTCTGCGGACACCACGATGATGATCTCCGCCTGATCCTTCAGCTGCATAAGCATCCTGATCTTACTGTCGGGAGCGAAGCCCGGCAGGACCCGGGACGCGTGATGGTCGTCGAACAGCTTCCCGCCGAACTCCAGATAAAGCTTCCCGAAACCGGAGATCCTCTCGAGAATATGCTCGGACTGCATCTTGATGTACTTGTCGTTATCAAAACCCGCTTTGATCATTTTCCACCTCTTTGATATTCCGGCAGGCCTCCGTGTCCGTCGGGCACGGCCCTGCGGAGGCACCTTTTATTTCATTTTACATTATATGACATACAACGGTTTTTTTCAAGTGTATCGGGCAAAAAATACTATGATTTTCCGAACAGTCTGTACCTGAACAGGAGCGCCGCGACAACGAAGAGCGCGACCGCATATCCGCAGGTGACGAGCAACGGTGTGAGCATATCCCCGCCGAGCGCCGTGGCGCGGCGGAGCAGGTTCACCATGTGGGAGAACGGAAGTACCCGCGACGTCCACGCCAGGGCTGCTCCCGCTTTTTCGGTGTCCATCCAGATCCCGCCGAGGATGCCGGTCAGGGATATGATGATGGAGCAGGCGGGCGGCGCCGCTTTTTCCGAAAAAACGATGCTGAAAATCATGCCGAAGGCGATGAAAACGAGGGAGCACGGTATGCTGCAAGCAACGGCGAGCAGGATGCCCGGGAAGGAAAACGTGTACCCGGACCATGCGCCCATCACGACGCCGAACACGAAGGTGACGACGGTCTGCAGCAATGAGATCACGACGAAGGGCAGCGTGTATCCCATGAGGAATTCGTGCCTTTTCATGGGAGACGCGCCGAGCCGCAAAACGAAGGACGTGCCGCGGTCTCTCGACACGGTGAGCGCCGCCAGAAGCATGGTGAACGAAAGGGAGAATACCACGATCCCGGGGGTGAGGTTCTCCGGCTTGAACATGGTCGGCCCGTAACCGGAGCCGATGGATCTGTTGACCAGAGTCATCAGCAGGAGCATAAGCACCGGGAATCCAAGCAGGAATATGTAGCTCAGCGGGTCCCGGAGGATCTCCTTCACGCATTTTTTTGAATAAGCAAGCGTTCTTCTCACGTCAGGCCTCCTTCCCCGCGCCGTCGGACAGCGCGATGAAAGCGTTCTCAAGAGAATCGGTTCCCGTGAGGGCGAGCAGTTCCGGTACTGCGCCGATGGCGCGGACGGAGCCGCCGATCATCACCGCGACCCGATCGCAGAGGGACTCCGCTTCCTCCAGATAATGGGTGGTGAGCACCACGGTCACCCTGCCCCGAAGGTTCTCGACGGCGCGCCACAGCTCACGGCGGGAGAGAACGTCAAGCCCCAGCGTCGGCTCGTCCAGGAACAGCAGCTTAGGGTCGTTGACCATGGCCATGGCGACGCTGAGCCGCCTCGCCTCGCCGCCGGACAGAACCTTCGCGCGCCTGTCGGCGAGCTTTTCGAGTCCGAACTCGGCGATCAACGTTTGGCATTTGTCTTTCAGTTCTTCCCCGCGGAGTCCGTAGATCTCCGCCATGAGCTCCATATTCTCACGCACCGTGAGTCCCGCCGCCACGGCGGTCTCCTGGGTGGAAACGTTGATCTTCTGCTTATAATCTTTGCTTTTCGTGACGTCCTCGCCGAAAACCAGCGCCTCGCCGGCGGTGGGGCGAAGTATCCCCGTGAGAATTTTGACAGTTGTGGTTTTTCCCGCGCCGTTGAGCCCGAGAAGGCCGAATATCTCGCCCTCCCCGACGGTGAGATCAAGTCCGTCGACTGCCGCGACGTCACCGTATTCTTTTCTCAGTCCGCGTATTTCTATCGCATTCATTCCGTCGTTCTTTCCTCCCTCTGTCCCTCCTCATAGTCTCTTTATATGGTACTACAAACGGAGTGGATTGTCAATACGAGCGGGCGCGAGTTTTGTGTTGTCTTTCTGTGATGTCAATTGATATGAACCATTTTGTTCAAAAAAGAAAAAATGATTGGTATGGTATCGCATATGGTGGGCATCCGAGCTGGAGCCCGTAGGGCGGAGGGGAGGATGCCCACCATATGCGGCGGTCGGGCAACCTACGCTGCAAGCTTCTCCTTCAGGAGCTCCGACGGACTTTTGTCCCGAAGTGTCCGCATCGGTTTGTTGTTGCTCCAAATCATATGCTGCGCCAGTTTGCGGTTTAGTTCCTCTACGCTGCGAAATTTTTCCCAATCATAGAAATACCGTTGGTCATTTCTATGGCTTCTTTCGACTTTCCCGTTGTGCCACGGCGTTCTCGGAGGGATCAGTTTATGAGCGATTCCAAGTGCCTGAAGTGCTTTGTCAAACGGGCATTCCTCTGTTTCGCTGATATATTTGTAGGTGAATTCTGTCCCGTTGTCTGTCTGGATCGTTTGGATCTTGAAAGGAAACGCTTTTACCAACATATGTAAAAACTTCACCGAATTCTCCGGCGTATGCTCCTCAAACCCATACACAAAGCGAATTCTCGTGCATTCGTCTATTGCCGTCCATTGATACAAATGCTTGCCGTCTCTGAGCATCTTCCCGCGCAGACAATTGTACGGTACTTCTTTGACGTCGATCTGTACTTTCTCTCCCGGTACAAGTATTTCCGGGTATCGTCGGTCGTGCTTGCGTGGAGGTCTTTTCTTCTTGCTTTGCTCAACTAACTCCAGCCGCTTTGCGGCGTATCTCATCCCGCTTTTGCTTCGGCTGTATCCCTTTTCTTTTGCTTCTTCATACACCCCGTCCCACCCGTATCGCTCATATTTATCCCAGAATGCTTTTGAGATGGTCATCTCCTCCGCTTCCGTGTGCTGACGCGGGTGACTATGCGGTCGGTGTGAGCCTTCTTTCAGTGATCGCCAGTCCCCGTCGTACTTCTTGCACCATCTCTTCACACTCGATAAACACACTCCATACATCCGCGCCGCAAAACTTTTCCCTTTTCTCTTTGCTAATTTAACTACTGCTTGCCTTTTCCTTGCTTCTTGTGCTACAATATCCATGAGAAGTCCTTCCTTTGGTTGGTTGGTTTTTTTGTGGTGATTAAATTATACCATACCAATCGTTGGACTTCTCTTCTTTTTGGGTCACATCATTTTAGCACATACAT
>JAFWWR010000177.1 GCA_017518025.1 Clostridia bacterium | reverse complement strand
TCCTCAAGGCGTTCGAGTCCGACGCCAAGGGCGGCGACAGAGTATATTTCTGAGGACCCCGACATGAACAAAAAAACGAAGCTTTGGGAAAACGGTACGCCGTATTTCGATCCCGCGAAGGGATTGGACGAGCCGACGCTCGTTCGCTATACCGACCTCGGAGAGAACGCGCGTCCCGACCGCGAAAGGACGGGCTGCGTCATCGTTTTTCCGGGCGGCGGGTACGGCTCCCTGACGGATTACGAGGGTGAACCGATCTCCCGTATGTTCAACAGTTTCGGGATCAGATCCTTCGTTCTCAACTACCGCATCACGCCGTATCAGTATCCCGCGATCCTCATGGACGCGCAAAGAGCCGTTCGCTGGGTCAGATACCACGCGGACGAGTTTATGATCGATCCCGAGCGGATAGCCGTTCTGGGCTTTTCGGCGGGCGGTCACCTCGCTTCGTGCGCTTCGACCGTTTACGACAGGGGCCTGCCGGACGGGGATGAGATCGACCGCACCTCGTGCCGTCCGGACGCAGGTATTCTCTGCTACGCCGTCATTTCGATGCTCGAGCCGTGGACGCACGACGGAACGAGAGACGTCATGATGGGCGACCGTCCCGACAGAGAAGAGCTGACCCGCCGTCTCACCGGTTACCTGAACGTGACGGAGGACACCCCTCCGATCTTCCTCTTCCACACGACGGAGGACAGCGCGGTCCCGCAGGAGAACTCGCTGCTTATGGCGCAGGCGCTCGCCGAGAAGAAGATCCCGTACGAACTTCATATGTTCATGGACGGAGATCACGGGCTCGGTCTGGCTCAGGGTCTGCCCGGAGTTGAGAAGTGGGGAGAACTCTCGGCGATCTGGCTCAAAAAACTCGGATTCTGATTTTTTACGGCGCGGACGGACGTTCGCGCCGTATTTGCAGGTGAACGATATGACTGAAAAGATCAAACCGTGGAGCGACGGACAGGTCGCGGACCTTCTCTCGGCGCTCCGTGAAAAAAACCTCACCGTCGGGACGGCGGAGAGCTGTACGGCGGGGATGATCTCCGCGCGGATAGCCGATATCCCGGGCTCGTCCGACGTGCTCGCCGGCGGGATCGTTTCATACTCGAACGACGTGAAGATGAAACTTCTCGGCGTGAGCGAAAAAACGCTCCGCGATCACGGAGCCGTGTCGGAGAAGTGCGCCCGCGAGATGGCGGACGGCGCGCGCCGCGCGCTCGGGTGCGATATAGCGGTCTCCGTTACCGGGATCGCGGGACCGGGAGGCGGCACGCCCGAAAAACCGGTCGGCACGGTCTGCTTCGGCGTCTGTTCTTCGGACGGGACGCTCACGAAGACGGAGTGGTTCGGAGAGACCGCGGGGAGGACGCGAATACGGACGCTGACCGTTGCCGCGGCGCTCCGAATGATCGAGGACGTAATAAAAAGCCGGGGTTGAACCCCGGCTTTAATTGTTCGTTATAAGCCCATGCAATCCATGATCGCCCTGTTGACAACGTTGACGTCAAATTTTTCCTCGGCGATCTCTCTTCCCCTCAGGGACATTCTTTCGACCCCGTCCGGATCTTCGATCATTTTACACATCGCCGAAACGAGCGATTCGACCGATCTGACCGGGACGAGATATCCGTTATCCCCGTCGGTCACCGTCTCTCTGCACCCGGGAGCGTCCGTCGTTATCACGGCGCGCGCTGACGCCATGGCTTCAAGAGTCGCTTTGGGCGTTCCTTCTCTGTAGGACGGAAGAACGAAAACGGAGCTCATCCGATGGTAAGGTCTGACGTCGGTCTGTTCCCCGAAATATTCGACGGTCCCCTCGTCGATATACGGCTGAAGGTCCGCCGGTTTCAAGGCGCTCGGGTTTGAATCGAACGGTCCGACAAGCAAGAACCTCGATGAGGGATATTTCTTTTTGACCTCTCTCGCGGCATCGAGATATTCCGTTATTCCTTTGTCGCGGATCAGCCGCCCGACGAAAAGAAACACCGGTTCGAGGTGTATCTTTTGCGGGGCGAAGTATTCAAGATCGACTCCGGATCCGTTTATCCTGAAGGCCTGTTCCCGTTTCACCATCCGGCTTTTCACGAACAGATCAACGTCGTCGCCGTTCTGGAAGAAGACCTTTTCGGCGTGTTTCAGGCCCGCGCGGTATTCGGCTTTCACGACGGCCCTTATCAGCGACGCCTTGACCCCCCGCGACAGAAACACCGAGCCGACGCCCGCCAGAAGGGGGAAATATCCTTTTATTCCGGCTTTGTGAGCCGCCAGACCGCCGTAGATGACCGTCTTCGCCTGAAAGGAAAAGATCCTGTCCGGTTTTTCCTCTGCGAGAATGGACCTCAGCGATCTGTACGTTTTGATATCTTCAAAAGGATTCGTTCCGTTTCTCGATATCTCGGCGGAAATATATCTTATTCCCTCGCGCGAGAATTTTTCGCGCCATGCTTCCTCGCTTTCGTTTCCGATCGCCACTACCTCGTGACCTTTGGCGAGGAACGCTTTCATCATATCCATTCTGAACCAGGTGAGAGACGGAGTATAACTCGTCAAAACGGCAACTTTCACGTCAAGATCCCTCCGTTCCCGTCCGATTTGCCGGTTTTGTTATTTGATACTGTCGGAGACGCTGCCCGTCAATACTTTTTCTTCCTCTGTCTCATCCGCTCCGATAGCCGTCGTCTGACCCGATTCGACCCCCTCCGTGCTCTCGGAGAGGAAGAGGATCTTCACGGTTGCAAATATCAGCTTGAGGTCCTCGAAGAAGGACATATTGTTTATGTACAGCAGGTCCATTTCGAGTTTGTCGTACGGCTGGCTGTTGTATTTTCCGTATATCTGGGCGTACCCCGTAAGACCCGCCTTGACCTGAAGTCTGAGGGAGAAAGCAGGGGTGAGTTCTTCGTACTGCTTCGCGATCTCGGGTCTTTCAGGCCTCGGTCCGACGATGGACATGTGTCCCGCGAATATATTGAACAACTGCGGCGTCTCGTCCAGACGGACCTTGCGCAGGATCCTGCCGACGGGGGTGATGCGGTCGTCTTTGTCGCCGCTGGAGAGCCGCGCGACGCCGTCTTTCTCGGCGTCCGTTCTCATACTGCGGAATTTCAGAAGTTTGAACGTTTTTCCGTCCTTGGTAAGTCTCGTTTGCCTGTAAATCACGGGGCCGCCGTCATAGATCTTGACGGCGAGCGCGCAGATCAGAAGGACGGGGCTCAGGACGACGATCCCGACGGCGGAGAGGATAACGTCGAAAAATCTTTTCAGAAACAGATATTCGGGCATGATCCTTTTTCTTTTTACCGCGACGATCGGAACGTGGAACTGCGGGATGCTCTTCGATCCCATCATGATTATATCGCCGATGTGAGGAGCGAAGTACCCCTCGATCCCGTTGTCCACGCAGTATTTTGTCAGCACGTTGCAGACCGTTGCGGGAACGCCGACGACAAATATCGCTTCATAATCCCTGATCCGCCCGAGCAGATCTTCCGGATCGGCGCCGGAGGCGTTTATGTATTCGACGATCTCGAATCTCTTGGCGTGTTTTTTTACCTCTTCGATCCTGCGAAGATCCTTTTTGACCCTGTAAATAACGACCGATTTCTTTGCGCGGTTCATCGCGAAGAATACCCGGTTGGCGATCGCGGTCCAGATGATATTCAAAAGGACCTGCATCGGCAGCAGAGAGAGAAG
>JAFWWR010000176.1 GCA_017518025.1 Clostridia bacterium | reverse complement strand
GTATTCGCGCACGGCTCGAATTCTAAATCGAGCGTTGTAGTGCTCTGCCTCTCCCATCATCACGGTTTCGTTATCGGAAAGCGACTGTAAGTGAGTCCACGAAAAAAGTCAGGCGCGAAGTATTTCGCGCCTTTTCCAAAAAAGTTTTTGAAGGGTCCGGGGGACTTTTTTCAAAAAGTCCCCCGCGTATTTATTAGTGGCGGCTGTGGTTCTTCCGAAAACCGGCAAAAAAATGACCTCCCGGGGGAGGTCATTTTAAGCATTATTCCGTTGATCAGAACGCGGTTTCGATCCAGACAGGGTCGAACTTCCCTTCGGGAGCGTTCTTGAACGAGAACACCACGTAGAACGCTTCGCCGCGGGTCTCGGGATCGAAGTTCACCAGTGTGAGATCATACGCGTCCTCGTCGGTGAGTCCGGTGACCTCGCGGAAGAACGCCTTTACGGCCTCCTCGGTGTACTCGCCCTCGTAGCCCTCATAGTTCGGCGCTTCCGCGGAAATTGTATAAGGGATCAGCTTTGTATAAGCCATCTTCATGGTAGCGTCGCTGTCCTCGGGGCACGTGCCCAGAACGCCGTTCGGGTAGATCTCGACGGAAGGCAGGCACTTGCGGAACGAGAAGGAGATCTCTCTCTCCACCACCTCTTCGGTAGCGGGGTTCGTGAACGTCACGGTCACGGGATCGGGCCACACAAAGCCGTTTCCGGCGGCTCCGCCGCCGTCGCCGGAGTCCTGATAGTTTTCTTTCAGTTCGGCGAAAACGTCCTCGTCGATCTCCACGGTGACGGAACTGTCAAGTCCGGCCGCTTCCTTGATGATTGCCGCGAGATTCTCCATGGTGAAGGAATCTCCCGCGTAGTTGAACATAATGTCCACCTTGCCGTGGGTGACGCACTCATACTCGTCGAGGAAAGCGTCGATCAGCGGCTCGATGGGCTCCGTCGAAACGGGCTCGGTCGCCTCCTCGGTCGCCTCCTCGGTAGCGGGCTCAGTCGCCTCTTCGGTGTTTTTCGGAGTGTCGTTGTTCTTTCCGGCGTCGTCGCTCTTGCCCGCGCAGGAAACGAGGGCGAAGATCATCATCGCCGCCAGGATGATGGCTATAAGTTTTTTCATGGTTTTCTCCTTTCATTACGAGAACCGATTTACTCGGACGGCGCCGACTGCGCCGCCTCCGTCCCATAATGATAACACACACGGGGCGCGTTTGTCAATAAGAAGAAAAAGGACCGGGACGTTTTTTCCGCCCCGGTCCGTTCCGGTAACTCAGTGTCTGCCCAGCACCGCCGCACCGATTATTCCGGCATCGTTGCCCAGCTCCGCGATCTTGATCTCGGTCTGGGGAGTTCCCTCCTTGGTGTAGGTCTCGACGTAGAACACCTTCTGAAGCAGCGGCTTCAGGAGATAATCGCCCTCGTTGCAGATACCGCCGCCGATGGTGAGTATCTCCGGCTGGAAGATGTTGATGATGTTGCCGATACCGCAGGCAAGGTAGCTGATATACTCGTCCACCACCTCGGCGGCGACCTCGTCGCCCTGCTTCATGGCCGTGAACGCCGTCCGGGCGGAAACCTTGGAGATGTCGCCGCCGATCATGTCCTCCATGATGGTCTTCCGTCCGGCTTCCCGGGCTTCCTTCAGTCTGTCCTTCGTGATGTTGACCAGACCCGTGGCGGAGGAGTAAGCCTCCCAGCAGCCCTTCCGGCCGCAGGTGCAGGGACGTCCGCCGGTCTGGATCACCGTGTGGCCCAGTTCCGCGCCCGCGAAGTTGAAGCCGGAATAGACCTTGTTGTCGATGATGATGCCGCCGCCCAGGCCCGTGCCCAGGGTGATCATGACGGAGAAGGGAACCACCGCCGCAACGCCCGCCACCGCTTCCGCCTTGGCCGCCGCGTTGGCGTCGTTCTCGATGTGGACCGGCTTGCCGTCCAGGAGAGCGGAGAGCCTGTCCGCCATGGGATAGTGCAGGAAGGGGATGTTGTTGGAGTATTCCACGACGCCCGTCTCGCTGTTGGCCGTACCGGGCGTCGCCACACCGGCATAGGC
>JAFWWR010000175.1 GCA_017518025.1 Clostridia bacterium | reverse complement strand
CCGGAACCGGTCGGCATCGATCCCGTCGTCGAATCGACGGAGGATCTCGGCGACGTGGAACGCCGGCGCGTGATCCTCACCACGGACGAATATACGAAACTGCCGTGCTGGGTCACCGTCCCGAAGAGTCGGGAGGGGAGAGTCCCCGCCATCGTGTGCAGTCACGGTCACGGCCCCTTCGGCAAGGACTCCGTTGCCGGGATCCGCACGACCCCGGAGCGGGAGGCGGATATCGAGGACTCGAACTACGACTTCGCCCTGCAGATGGCCCGGGAGGGCTTCGTTACCCTGGCGCCGGATCTGCGCGGCTTCGGCGAGCGGAGGGATCCCTACGACCCCATCCCGAACAGGGATCTGTGCAACGTGAACTTCATCAAGGGCGCGCTTTTCGGCGTGTACCCCATGACGCTCAACATATTCGATATCAAACGGTGCATCGACTACCTTGAGACCATGGACGAGGTGGATCCGGACCGGATCGGGATGATGGGACTGTCTCAGGGCGGGACCATGACCTGCTTCACCACGGCGGTGGAGCCGCGGATCAAGGCCTGCGACATTATCGGCTACGTCAACCCCTTCGCCGATTTCGCCGTCCGGGACGGCAATTTCTGCGGATCTCAGATCGTGCCGGGGATCTACAGGTACTTCGACACCTTCGATGTGGCGGGGCTCATCGCGCCGCGGCCGTGCCTGCTGGAGATGGGAGAAAACGACGACTGTTTCTCCTTCGACTATCTGAAGCGAGGGTACGAGGAGACGAAAAAGATATTCGACGCCGCCGGAGCGGGGGACCTGCTGTGGACCGACGTCCACCCGGGCGGTCACGCCTACTCGGGCAGGAAGGCGCCGGAATTTTTCAAAAAGTTTTTATAAAAATTCATCATAAAACGAAGGAGAGAAAATATGAAGATCATCGTAAGCAAGGACGCAAAGGAACTCGGTAAAAACGCCGCCGATTTCGTGGCGGAGAAGATAAACGCGGCGATAGCCGACCACGGCTCCTGCCGTATCGTCCTTTCCACCGGGGCGTCGCAGCTCACAACCATCGAGGAGCTCATCACCCGGGACGTGGACTGGACCAAGGTGGAGATGTTCCATCTGGACGAGTACGTGGATCTGCCGGAGACGCACGTCGCCAGCTTCCGCAAGTACCTGAAGGAGAGATTCATCTCCAAGGTCCCGCTGAAGGCGGCCCATTTGGTAGACGGCACCCCGGAGTGCATCGACTCCCTCACCGAGGAGCTCCGCTCCGCGCCCGTCGACGTGGGACTCATCGGCATCGGCGAGAACGCGCACATCGCGTTCAACGATCCGCCGGCCGATTTCGACACCACGGACGCGTACATAATCGTGAACCTGAACGACACCTGCAAGAGACAGCAGGTTCGCGAGGGCTGGTTCGCCACCGTGGACGACGTTCCGCGCCAGGCGGTGTCCATGACGGTGTACCAGATCCTGAAATGCCGCGCCATAGTCTCCATCGTGCCCTACGCCGTCAAGGCGGACGCGGTACAGAAGGCGCTGTACAACGACGCCACCAACCTTATCCCCGCAACGGTGATGAAGGCCCACGACGACTTCACCCTGTTCGTTGACGAGGATTCCTTCGGAAAGGTCGAGGAGGACAAGATCCGCCCCGCCGAGGGACATAGCTGCACCATCGAGAGAAAGTAATAACAACGCCGCACCCTCATTCTCCCGGGGATCACCGCCCCGGGCGGTGGGGGCGCGCTCATATTGAGAGGTTATGCATCATGAGAGATATAAAAGAGATCGGCAAAAGAGTTGAGAGACCCGTCCGCGTGGTCCAGTTCGGCGAGGGCAATTTTCTCCGGGCGTTCGCGGACCGGATGATCGACGAGGCGAACGAAAAGGGAGTTTTCGACGGCAATATCGTTCTGGTAAAGCCCATCGAATACGGAAATCTCGACCTTTTCCGGGAGCAGGACTGCTTTTATACGGCGGTGCTCCGGGGAAGGGAGAACGGCGAGACGGTCAGCGCGCCGCGGCTCGTCACCTCAGTCGCCCGGGCCGTGGGCTCGGTGGAGGACTACGCGGAATTCATGGCTCTCGCCAGGGGCGAGGACCTGAAGATCGTCGTCTCCAACACCACGGAGGCGGGGATCGCGTTCAGTCCCGACGACCGGCTCGATATGGAGCCGCCGGCGACCTACCCCGGCAAGCTGACGAAATTCCTTTACGAGAGATATACCTTCTTCGGCGGCGACGAGGACAAGGGACTCATGATCCTGCCGGTGGAGCTCATCGAGAACAACGGCGGCGCGCTCTACGACTGCGTGACGAAGTTCGCCGCGCTCTGGGGCCTGCCGGATGAGTTCGTCCGCTGGCTCGACACCGCGTGCCTGTTCTGCTCCACCCTGGTGGACCGCATCGTTACCGGGTACCCGAAGGGCGACGGCGAGGCGGAGAAGATATGGGAAGAACTCGGCTACCGGGACAGACTTGTCACCGTCGGGGAGCCCTTCGCCCTCTGGGTCATCGAGACGAAGGATCCCGACCGCGCGAGATCGGTCTTCGATCCCGCCTCTGCGGGCCTGCCGGTGATCTACACCGACAACATGAAGCCCTACCGGGAGAGAAAGGTGCGCATCCTCAACGGGGCGCACACGTCCTTCTGCCCCACGGCGTTCCTTGCGGGCCGGTCCATCGTCCGGGACTGCATGAGAGACCCGGTGGTCCGTCCGTTCATCGACCGTTGCGTGTACCGGGAGATCATGCCCACGGTGAAGCTCCCCGCCGAGGAAGTGAAGAGATTCGCCGACAGCGTTATGGAGCGGTTCGACAACCCGTTCATCGACCACGCGCTGATCTCCATCTGCCTCAACTCCGTCTCCAAGTGGAAGGCGAGAGTCCTGCCGAGTCTGCTGGACTACCTTGAGGCGACCGGAAAGCTCCCCGAGGCGCTGACCATGTCCTTCGCGGGCCTCTGCGCGTTCTACGCGTCGGGGTCTCCCCGGGGCGGCGGCCTTTACGGCGTCAGGAACGGCGAAGAATACCGGATCCTTGACGACGGCGCGGTGCTGTCCTTCTTCACGGAGCATCACGGAGCCCCCGATCTGCTCGACCTGTTCGCCGCCCGCTCCGATTTCTGGGGAAGGGATCTCACCGCGGTGCCGGGATTCCTCGATACCGCGAAAAAGTGGTACGGCGTCATCAGGACGGAGGGCGCGGAGGCGGCGCTTAAAAAGGCGTCTGTCGAAAATGACTGAAAGAGGATAGAGATGGATCACATAAAGATAAATCCCGCGGACAACGTTGCGGTGGCGCTCTCCGGACTCAAAAAAGGAGAGGAACGCCTCGGCGTGACGCTCCGCGAGGACGTGCCCATGGGTCACAAGTTCGCTCTTTCTGCGATCAAAGAGGGCGAGAACGTCATAAAATACGGCAATCCCATCGGCCGCGCCACGGCTGATATCGCCCCAGGCGGATGGGTCCACACCCACAACGTGAAGACAAACCTCGACGGCGTGCTGGACTACGTATACGAGCCGGAGGACACCCCTGTCCCCGCCGGACGTCGCGGGACTTTCCGCGGATTCGTGCGGCGCGGCGGCGGAGTCGGCGTGCGCAACGAGATATGGAT
>JAFWWR010000174.1 GCA_017518025.1 Clostridia bacterium | reverse complement strand
TCAAAAAGAAAATAGAAAAGAAAGAAAAGAAGAAAAAGGATCCGAACGCCCTGAAAACGCGGCGGTTCATCTCGAATAACCTGTTTGCATTAAAGCTTATCCACTCGGTCGCGCCGTCCTATCTGCCGACCTATTTTCTCTGGTCGGTCGGAAACGCGATCATAAACTTCCTCATGAACATCTGGCTGCTCCGTGAGATCGTGAACCGCTACGAGGAGGGGCGGCCTGCGTCCGAGGTGGTTGGTGTGCTTGTCGGGCTGATCGTGGGGCAGATGATCTGGTACTGCCTGATCCAAGCCATGCCGGACATCGTTTATCCGCGCTACAAACAGCGGATCGTGGAGCACATCCAGCGGGGGCTTTTCGAGAAAGCCGCCGACGTGGAACTGGCCTGCTACGAAAACCCGGAGTTCTACGACAAGTACGTCAAAGCGATGGACAACGCGTACAGCCGCTGCATGGACGTGGTCTATACGGTGGATGGGTGCATCTGGGCGGTCGTGTCGATCCTCTCGACCGGCGCGATGCTGTTCTTCATCGACCCCGTGCTCATCGTCTTTTCCCTCCTGCCCCTCCTTGTCGGGCTGGTGCGGAACCTGCGCAACAAGGTCTCGAAGAAGCGTCACGACGAGCGTCAGAAGCTCGACCGGCGCGAAGGCTACGTGCAGCGGACGTTCTATCTGAACGAGTACGCGAAGGAAATGCGACTCACCGGCTTTCCGGGTCTGATGCTCCACGTCTATGACAAGGCGCAGACGGACTACATCGCCCTCTGGCGGAAATACGGTTTCAAAATGACCGTCCTGCGGCTGTTTTCGGATTCATCGTCTTCTCTGACATCCGCGGCCGCGATGCTCTACGCGGCGTTCCGCACCCTCGTCAGCCATTCCATGAGGATAGGTGACTGTCTGGTGGTGTTCAACTCAGTGGACGCCGTGGCGTGGAACCTCTCTCGGATGGCAGAGGTAATGACCGAATTCCGCGATCACGCCATGTACATAGAAGACTACCGGTACTTCCTCGAATACGAGCCGAAGATCGCGAAAACGCCGGGCGGCAGGGAGGCAAAGGCGGGCACGCTCCGGACAGAGCATCTGACTTTCACGTACACGGGAGCCGAAAAGCCTGCGCTGAAAGATGTGAATCTGACGATCCGCCCCGGCGAGAAGATCGCGCTGGTCGGACACAACGGCTCCGGGAAGACGACGCTCGTGAAGCTCTTGCTGCATCTCTACGAACCGGATTCCGGGACGGTGACGCTTGACGGGATCCCGGCCGGGGAATATGATTCTTCATCGTGGCGCGACGCCTTCACGACGGTGTTTCAGGATTTCAAGATGTTCTCGCTCTCCGTGGCGGAAAACGTCCTGCTCCGGCCGCTGAAGGACGGGGACGAGGACCTTGTGGCCGAAGCGCTGAAACGCTCCGGGGCATGGGAACGGGTGGAGAAGATGAAAAACGGCATCCACACAACGCTGACAAGGGAATTTGACGACGAGGGCGAAGTCCTTTCCGTCGGGGAGGCGCAGAAGGTCTCCCTCGCGCGGGCGTTCACAAACGACTCTCCCTTCGTCATCCTCGACGAGCCTTCCTCCGCACTCGATCCGATTGCGGAATACAATATGTTTCAGAATATGCTCGACGCATGCCGCGACAGCAGCCGGACGCTGATCTTCATTTCCCACCGTCTGTCTTCCGCCGTGCTCGCCGACCGCGTCTTCTATATGGAGGACGGGACGATCACGGAAGAAGGCACGCACGCGGAATTGATGGCGAGAAACGGGAAGTACGCAGAACTTTTCCGGATGCAGGCGGAGAATTACCGGGAGACCGAAGACGAGATCGCGGCGCGAGATACCGGGAAAGGAGGCAGCCGATGAAAACGGATGAAAAAGAAAAGAAAAAAGAGAAGAAGATCCCCCTCGGGCGGACGCTATACTGCAATTTCCTGATGCTCTCCAAGATCGCGCGGATGACGCCGCAGTACATCGTTTTCATGGTGATCGTGGGACTTGTCGGCGGCGCGGCGAACTCGCTCGAGACGATCTTCACCTATATGCTCTTCAACGCGCTTGACGAGCCGGATGTGACCTTCGGGCGGATGGCGGGCTATCTCGGGGTGATCCTCGCGGTGAACTTCCTCATCGGGCTGTTTTATGCGTGGTATTACGAATACTATCAGACCGTGACGGACAAAAAATTACAGCACCGGATGCACGAAG
Source organism: Clostridia bacterium (assembly GCA_017518025.1). Classification (GTDB taxonomy): domain Bacteria; phylum Bacillota; class Clostridia; order Oscillospirales; family CAG-272; genus RUG11130. The sequence continues at coordinate 2,990 of JAFWWR010000174.1, read as the reverse complement.
AACTCTTCCGGCACGCGCTCACGATGGATCTTGCCTGTTACGACGATCCCAAGTTCTACAACGATTACGTATGGGCGATGGACGAGTCGAAGGGGCGGGCGGTGCAGGTACTCGACGATACGGCGCGAATGATCCGGTATCTTATCACCATCTCGACCCTGATCACTCTGATGATGCGGGTGGACGTGCTGGTCGGCTCCCTCCTGTTCGTCGGAGCGGCGGCGGACGCCGTTCTTTGGGAGGTCGGCAACCGGTTCAATTTCAAAAAGAACGAGCGTACGAAACCGCTGCACAGGAAGAACTCTTACGTCAACCGCGTCTATCATCTCGCGGATTTCGCAAAGGAACTGCGGGTGTCCCGCGCCGGGGAAAACCTCGAAAAGATCTATTCCGAAAGCGTGAACGGCATCGTGGAGGCCGAGGTGTGGAACGGAAAGCTGCGGTACGGGCTGGATCTGCTCACCGAAGTGATCGACGAAGCCGCGCGGTTTCTGCCCGTCGTCCTCCTACTCTTCAAGCTCTACGACGGCACGGCGCAGCTCGGCGCGTTCGTCGCTTCGATCAACATCATCTGGAACCTCAACTGGTCGATGTACGATCTGGCGAAGAACCTGCTCCGGATGCCGGAGAATGCGCGGTACGTGGAGAAATACCTGAAATTCATGTCCTACCGCCCGACGATCGTGAGCGGGGAAATCGAACCCGGGCCGCTCGAGACGATAGAGATGAAAAACGTCACCTTCTCGTACAGCCCGATCGAGCCGGAAGAACCGACAAAAAAGGAAGAGAAGGCGGAAGCGGAAAAAGAGGGGGAGGAAAAACCGGAGGTCCCGAAGAACTCCCTCGAAGACGTCAGCCTGACGATCCGCCGCGGGGAAAAGGTCGCCATCGTCGGCTACAACGGAGCGGGCAAGACCACTTTGACAAAGCTGCTCATGCGGCTGTACGATCCGACGGAGGGAGAAATTCTGTACAACGGACGGAATCTGAAGGAGTACGGCATCCCGGGACTTCGCGCAAAGATCGGGACGGTCTTTCAGGATTACAGGATCTTCGCGGCGACGGTCGCCGAGAACGTGCTCGGCAGGGAGTGCGCCGAGGAAGACCGGGAAACGGTCGCGGACGCGCTGACAAAAGCGACGTTCGCCGACCGTCTCGCGGAGATGGAAGAGGGCATGGATACGCCGCTCACGAAGGAATTCAGCGACGACGGCGTCAACCTGTCCGGAGGAGAGGCACAGAAGGTCGCCATCGCGCGCATCTTCGCCCGTCCGTACGATCTCATCGTCATGGACGAGCCGTCCTCCGCCCTCGACCCCGCCGCCGAATACGAGCTGAACCACACCATTCTCGCCTATGCGAAGGACAAAACGGTGGTCTTTATCTCCCACCGGCTCTCCACGACGCGGATGGCGGACCGCATCCTCATGTTCGCGGACGGCCGCCTGATCGAGGAGGGCAGCCACGAAGAACTCATGCGGATGAACGGAAAATACGCCGAAATGTTCAGGCTGCAGGCGGAGAAGTACCGCGAATCGGCGTGAAAAATCCGGATCACAGATATGTTCGCGGTGTGCGAGGGTCATTTCCTTCAAGCTCAACCGCCCCAACTATCAGTTGCAAAAACTCAAGAACGGGCTGTTTGACTTTCCCTCTGTCGCGGGGTATAATGAAATCACGGAAGGCGCCTCCGAATTCATCTCAAGGAGAACAGAAAATGAATCTCGGCAACAAAATCCGTGAGCTTCGCAGGGCGAAAGGACTTACGCAGGAACAGCTTGCCGCTTCGCTGAATATCACCCCACAGGCAGTTTCAAAATGGGAAATGAGTGCCTCATACCCTGACATGGCGATGATTCCCGCGATTGCCTCGCTGTTCCGGGTAACGCTCGACGAACTGTTCGATTTTGATCTGAACAGTATCGACAAGGATATCGAAGATATCAGACTCGAATACAATAAGTATTTCTGGAGCAATTTTGAGAAAGCGGAGCAGATCCTTCTGGACGGGTTGAAAACCTATCCCGCGTCAATCCAACTGAAAACCGAACTGATGGAACTGTACGCCTACAATGTGGACAGAGGCGACGAGATCGTCAACAAGGCTTTCGAACTCAGCGGGCAGATCGTTCAAGCTTCGCAGGATGTCTTCTGCACTTGTCGGACAAAAGCGAGTTTAATCCATGTTTACAAGTATCTGGAAATCGAAAGAGGGGAGGATCATTACGAGGAAATCAAAAAGATCATTGAGTCACTTCCGTATATGTACCCCTATATGCTTCAGGACAGGATGCGGCTCTCCGCCAGTCTTATCAAGGGCGAGGAGGGGATGAAGGAGGCCGTTGATCTGAAAAACATCGAATGGCAGGAGTTTTTCATCGCATGTCAAAATGTCGGGAACCGTTACTATGAAGCGGGCGACTATGAGAACGCGATGAAATCCTTCCGGGAAAGCGTCGATGTGATCGAACGATTCATGTACCCCGACAAACAGGGATGTGAAGCCTACCCCATTTTTGGCACGCATTCCAACCACGCCATTACACTTCTTGAGGTCGCTTCCTGCATGTTCCTGTCGGGAAAGAACGAGGGAATCGACGGCTATATCGAGCGGGCAAAGTACATTTATTTTGACGCTTACGAACACACAGAACTTAAAGATTACAGCAAGACGATGCGGGAGATGATCGAGTATTTCCCTAAACAGTACGCGAAGCTGCGGCTGAACGAATACGCACCGCTTGATATCGGGGAGATTGAAAAACGAATCGCTGAGCATCACGGATGAATAAAAGTGTTACCGGAAAAGCCGGAGCATTCCCCATGCATTACTTCAAACCTGAACCCACCCGTTTCCTCACGAACCTTTCCGGCTCGTCGGGATCACGGGTGGGTTTGCGCTATATCTACTGTTTACGCCATTGCTATAGGAGTCCGCGTCGCTCTTGATCTCGATCCCGATGAGGTCATGCTCCGTCACCATCAGCATG
>JAFWWR010000173.1 GCA_017518025.1 Clostridia bacterium | reverse complement strand
TTAGCGTCCAGGTTGGAGAGCGGCTCGTCAAGAAGGAAGACTTTAGGTTCACGCACGATGGCGCGGCCGAGCGCGACGCGCTGCTTCTGACCGCCGGACAGAGCCTTCGGTCTTCTGTCGAGCAGGTGGGTGATATCGAGGATGCGGGCGGCCTCCTCGACTCTGCGCTTGATCTCCTCCTTCGGAGTCTTGCGGAGCTTCAGGCCGAACGCCATGTTGTCAAACACAGTCATGTGCGGATAAAGAGCGTAGTTCTGGAACACCATCGCGATGTCGCGATCCTTCGGAGCCACGTCGTTGACAAGTCTGTCGCCGATGAAAAGCTCGCCCTCGGTGATCTCCTCGAGTCCGGCGATCATACGGAGGGTGGTGGACTTTCCGCAACCGGAAGGGCCGACCAGGATCAGAAATTCCTTGTCTTTGATCTCAAGACAGAAGTCGGATACCGCGTAAACTCCTACGCTGGGGTACTTTTTGTAAATGTGCTTCAGTGAAAGGCTTGCCATTTATATTCCTCCTGGGAACTAAAAAATCGTACAAATTGACAAAGATAATTGTACCAAAAAAATGAGATAATTGAAAGAGTACTTTTCTCCAAAAATCAAGTCGCTATTTTGTACATATTGTACATATCTCACCTAAAACCGGCGCCTCCCGCGGCGGTCACTCCTTCATCGTCAGTCCGATCCTGCCCCGGGCGGTGTCCACGGACTTGATCCGCACCTCCACCACGTCGCCCACGGACAGCACCTCGGAGGGGTGTCTGATATACTTGTTCGAGATCTCGGAAATGTGGACCAGACCGTCCTGATGGACGCCGATATCCACGAAGGCGCCGAAGTCGATCACGTTGCGGACCGTACCGCGCAGTTTCATGCCCACGGTAAGGTCCTCGATCCTCAGCACCCGGTCCTTCAGCTCCGGGAGCGGCAGGGAGTCGCGGACGTCGCGGCCCGGTTTTTCAAGCTCGGAGGCGATATCCATAAGCGTCGGCTCGCCGCACCCCAGCTCCGACGCCAGCTTCGCCGCGCCGTACTCCCGCACCTTTTTCACGAGACCGCCGAGGCGGCCCGCCTTCACGTCTTCCTTCGTCACGGAGAACCTGCCGAGCAGCGCGTCGGCGATGGCGTAGGATTCCGGATGGACGCCGGTGTTGTCGAACACCACCGGGGAGCCGGGAACGCGCAGGAATCCCGCCGCCTGCTCGTAGGCCTTGGCGCCGAATCTCGGCACCCGCATCACGTCCTCGCGGGTGCGGAACTCGCCGTGCTCGTCGCGATATTTCACTATATTTTTCGCCGAAGCGGAGTTGATGCCGGAAATGTAGGACAAAAGCGACCGGGACGCCGTGTTCAGGTCCACGCCCACGGCGTTGACGCAGTCCTCCACCACTCCGGACAGCGCCTCGTCGAGGCGCGCCGGCTTCATGTCGTGCTGATACTGCCCCACGCCGATGGATTTGGGGTCGATCTTCACCAGCTCCGCCAGGGGATCCTGGAGACGGCGTGCGATGGACACGGCGGACCGCTCCGTCACGTCGTAGTCCGGGAATTCCTCGGCGGCGAGCTTCGACGCGGAGTAGACGCTGGCTCCCGCCTCGGACACGATGACGTATTTCGTCTTCCCGCCCATCTCCCGGAGCACGTCCGCGATGAACATCTCGCTCTCGCCCGAGGCGGTGCCGTTCCCGATGGCGACCACGTCCACGGAATACTTCTCGATCAGCCGCTTCACCACTCTTTTCGCCTCCTCGATCCTCTCGTGGGGCTTGGTGGGGTAGATCACGGCGGTATCCACCGCCTGGCCGGTCTTCGTCACCACGGCGAGCTTGCATCCAGTGCGGTAGCCGGGGTCGTATCCCAGCACCGTCTTACCCTTCAGCGGCGCCTGCATCAGCAGATGCTTCAGATTCTGCGAGAAGAGGCCGATGGCGCTCTCCGACGCCCTGTCGAACAGGTCGGAGCGGATCTCCCTCTCGATGGAGGGGGCGATGAGTCGGTCGTAGCTGTCGCAAACCGTGCTCACCAGCATCGGGAACACGGGGCTCGACGGCTCCGTCACCACCTGCGAGGTGAGATAGTTCAGCACGGCGTCGCGCTCCACGGTGACGCTTACCCGGAGGACTTCCTCGTTCTCGCCGCGGTTCAGCGCCAGCACCCGGTGCGGGGGTATTTTCGATATCTTCTCGCTGTATTCGTAATACTGCTCGAAAACGGGACCGTCCTTTATCTTCTTCGATTCGATGAAACCGTAGTCGAAGGTGATGGCGCGGAGCTTTTTCCGGTACTCCGCGTTGTCGGAGATCTCCTCGGCGATTATGTCCAGCGCGCCGGCGATCGCGGAGTCCGCGTCGGGCACGCCCTTCTCTTCGCCCACGTACGTTGCGGCCTCCTCCGCGACGGAGGGGGAGTATTCCTTCCTCTGCTCGAGGATCAGCCGCGCCAGGGGCTCGAGGCCCCGTTCCTTGGCGACGGAAGCTCTCGTCTTCCGCTTCGGGCGGAACGGACGGTAGATATCCTCGATCTCCGTCAGGGTCTCCGCCGCGGCGAGGGCGGCGGCGATCTCGTCCGTCATGGCGCCGAGTTCGGTGATGAGGCCTGAAACGGACTGCCGCTTTTCCTCCAGATTCCGCAGATACGTCAGCCGCTCGGACAGCTTTCTGAGCTGCTCGTCGTCAAGGCCGCCGGTGGCCTCTTTCCTGTATCGCGAAATAAAAGGGACGGTGTTCCCGTCGTCGAGTAAAGTGACGGCGGCGTCCGCCTG
>JAFWWR010000172.1 GCA_017518025.1 Clostridia bacterium | reverse complement strand
CATCGGCAGACTCGACCAGTATATGTACCCCTTCTACAAGGGATCGGAGGACGACGTCGTCATCACCTCGCTGTTCATGAAATTCTGGGAGCACGGCGTCCACAACGTGACCGTGGGCGGCGTCATCCCCGAGACGGGCGAGGACGCGGCGAACCCCATCACCTATCACGTGCTCCAGATCATGCGGACCCTCCACGAGACTCATCCGAGGATGACCGTCCGCGTTCACGAGAACACGCCGAAGGAACTGCTGGACCTTGTGGTCCTCATGTGGTCCGAGGGAATGTCCGACCCCTCCGTGGCAAGCGACTGGAACACCATCGAGGGACTTACCGAATACGGCGTGCCGCTCCGCGACGCCCGGGACTATTCGCTTCTCGGCTGTCAGGAGATCGAGATCCCCGGCAAGAGCAACTTCGGCTGCGAGGACGGCTCCATCAATCTGGCGAAGATCCTCGAATACACCCTGTTCAACGGCATGGACATGAAGGAAAACTACAAGTGCGCCCCCGACTTCGGCAATCTCACCGATTACAAGACCTTCGACGATCTGTGGGCGGCGTACGTTAAGGAGATCGAGTACTTCACGCCCATCTATCTCGATCTGTGCAACATGGGCGTGGACAAGAGAGTCGCCAACGTGTCGAAGCTCGTGAAGTCCACCATGACGGAGGCGTGCATCGAGCGCGGCCTCCAGCACGACGAGGGCGGCACCATATACAACTACGGCGTTATCGAGACCGGCGGCCACGGCGCGGTGGGGGATTCGCTCTACGCGCTGAAAAAGCTGTGCTACGACGAGAAGAAACTGACGCTCGAAGAGGTCTACGAGGCGCTGAAGGTGAACTTCGAGGGCCACGAGGACGTCCGCCGGATGCTCCTCTCCGCCCCGAAATACGGCAACAACGACGAAGGCGCCGACGAGATGGCGGCTCGGGTCCTGGGCCACTTCTGGCGCGAGATCGGCAAGTACAAGTCCCGCCGCGGCGACGTGTTCACCGGGGCCTGCTCCCTCCTTGAGGGCGGCATCCATTACGGCAAGGGCACCTGGGCGCTCCCCGACGGCAGATTCGCCGGCGAGCCCCTCGGCAACACCATCGGACCGCGCACCGGCTCCGACAAGGAGGGCCTCACGGCCATGCTCAGCTCCGTCGCCAAGATGCCGCTGAAGCTCGGTGTCGGCGGCTCCACCTCAAACGTGCTGATCCCCACCTATATGATGGAGACTCAGGAGATGAGAGACGACATCGCGGCACTGATGAAGACGTTCCTCAAGATGGGCGGCCAGCTGGCGCAGATCACCACGGCTCCCCTGGAAGACATGAAGGACGCGCAGATCCATCCTGAAAGACACGAGGACCTGATCGTCCGGGTGGGCGGCTTCTCCATGAAGTTCATCGAGTTCGGCAAGGATACGCAGGACGAGTTCATCATGAGGTACTCCTGCTGTTCGTGAGTTAAAAATACGCCCGCGCGGCCTGCCGGCGGCGCGGGCGGAACCATCAGACATAAACGGCCCCCATGGGGCCGGAGGAAACAATGGGTCATTTTCTGACGATAACGAAGCACCGCCACGCGGTGATGAAGAACTGTTTTCGCGCCGGGATCCCTTGGCGGGGACTGGTCCACGACCTGTCGAAGTACAGCCCCACGGAGTTTTTCAATGGGGTCAGGTACTTCCAGGGCGACCGCAGCCCCAACGAGGGAGAAAGGGAGGCGAAGGGGTATTCCGAGGCGTGGATGCACCACAAGGGCCGCAACCGCCACCATTTCGAGTACTGGACCGACGTGAATCCCGCGACTCACCGGTACGAGCCGGTGGAGATGCCCGCCGTCTTCCTCGCGGAGATGTTCTGCGACAGAGTGGCGGCCAGCAAGATCTACAAAAAGGATAAATACACCGACGCCTCGGCGCTGGAATACTTCAACCGGGCGCGGACGAGAGACAAGATGCACCCCGTCACGGGAGAAAAGCTGGAGCGGTGGCTCACCGCCCTCGCCGGGGAGGGTGAGGACGCGGCGTTCCGCCTGGTGCGGGACGAAGTGAAGCGCGCGAAGGCGGAAAAACGCGCGAAAAAGAAAGAGAAAAAGCGCCGCTGAGCCGCGGTACGCGGCCTGACGGGCGTCATCATAAAACATATCCCAGAAAGAAAGGGCGGGACGAAATGAAACATATCGCGATACTCGGCTACGGCGTGGTCGGCGGAGGTATAACCGGGGTCCTGGACGGGAACAGAGAGGCGATCCGCGCCGCCGTCGGAGACGACGTGAACGTAAAATACATACTGGACCTGCGTGATTTCCCCGATTCGCCCTACGGCGACCGGGTGGTCCGCGACGCGTCCGTCATCATGAACGACCCGGAGGTGTGCCTCGTGGCGGAGACCATGGGCGGCGCCCATCCGGCGTTTGAGCTTTCGATGGACGCGCTCCGCGCCGGGAAGCACGTTGTCACCTCCAACAAAGAGGTGGTCGCCACCTTCGGGGACAAGCTTCTCGCCTGCGCGGCTCAGAACGGCGTGTCCTACCTCTTCGAGGCGTCGGTGGGCGGCGGCATCCCGGTGATACGGCCGTTCCTCACCTCTCTCGCGGGAGAGCGGGTCAGCGCGGTGAGGGGCATCCTCAACGGCACCACCAATTTCATCCTGACGAAGATGAAGACGGAGATGCGCCCCTTCGCGGACGTGCTCCGTGAGGCGCAGGAGCTGGGATATTCCGAGAAGGATCCCACCGCCGACATCGACGGCATCGACGCCAAACGGAAGATCATGATCCTCGGCGCGCTCGCCACGGGGATCCTGGCTGACGAGAGCGAGGTCTACGCCGAGACGATCTCGAAGATCTCGCCTCTCGACATGGACGCCGCCGAGAGGGCGGGAGCCGTGATAAAGCTCGTCGCCACCGCCGAGATCGAGGACGGCGGAGTTGCGTTTTTCGTCTGCCCGCAGATGGTGAAGAAGACCGATCTCCTCGCCTCCGTGGACGACGTATACAACGCCGTATCCGTCACCTGCAGGGTCACGGGAGACGTGCTGTTCTACGGCAGAGGCGCCGGCCGCTGGCCCACCGCGGGAGCGGTGGTCGCCGACGTTGTCGCCGCTCTTTCGGGAGCCGCCTCGGCGGAGAGGGCGCCGGTCTTCGTGAAGAGATCGGGCACCGTAAAGGATTTCCGCGACGTGAGCTTCTCTTACTACGTCCGGCTGTCCGGCGTGTCCGCGATGGACGCCTCGGAGGAGTTCGAGCGGTATTTCGACAGGGTTTCCGTCCTCGACGGCTCGCCGGCGGGCAAAACTGAGCTGATCTGCTCCGAGGCGACCGGGCGGGAGCTTGAAAAGCTCCTCTCCGGCAGAGCGGACGTGGAATCGGTCATCAGAATGGGATAACGGAGAAAAATCCCGCCTGACGGGATTATTCTCAGAGAGGATAGAAGGTAAAAAACGACTGCGGCGCAGTCGTTTTTTTTGTTGAAAAACCGGGCGGCGGGTGGTATAATTGAAAGAGAACATACCCGGGAGGATTTTTTGAAATGAAAAAAATTATTTGCATGATCCTGACAGTTCTGATGCTCGCCGGTACGGCGGCGGCGGTCTTTTCCGCGGACGAATCGCCGTTCAAGGACGTGAAAACGACCCGGTGGAGCTACGAGGCGATAAAATACGCTGTGGAAAAGGGCTACATGAACGGCGTCGGGGACGGCAAGTTCGACCCCGCCGGATCCATGACCCGCGGCATGGTCGTGACCGTGCTTTATCGGAGAGAGGGATCTCCGGCGGTCACTTTCAGAAACGACTTTTCCGACGTGAAAAAGGGAAAATACTACTCCGACGCCGTTATCTGGGCGAAGGACGAGGGCGTGGTCAACGGCATCACGGAGACGACCTTCGAGCCGAACGGAAAGATCACGAGAGAGCAGCTCGCCACCATGCTGGCAAGATTTTCCGAGCGTTGT
>JAFWWR010000171.1 GCA_017518025.1 Clostridia bacterium | reverse complement strand
CTCGAGATCTGCGACTGCTCCCCCAAGGCGCAGATGCAGATGGACCTCGCCGTGGAGGAGATCTTCGTCAATATCGCGAATTACGCCTATGCGCCGGACAAGGGCCGCGCCACGGTCCGGGTGGAGGTGTCGGACGACCCGGTGACGGTGACTATCACCTTCACCGACAGGGGCGTGCCCTACGATCCGCTGAAAAAGGACGATCCCGACGTGACGCTCCCCGCAGGCGAGCGGGAGGTGGGCGGCCTCGGCATCTTCCTGACGAAGCAGATCATGGACGATCTGTCGTACGAGTACAGAGACGGCCAGAACATCCTTACGCTGAAAAAGAAGCTGTGAGAGGGGCGTGACAACATGTCTGTACCCCGCAGGATAGACCTGCATATGCACACCTCCGTGTCCGACGGCACGGACTCCCCGGAGGAGATCCTCCGCCTCGTCAGAGAGGCGGAGATCGACGTCTTCTCCGTTACCGATCACGACGCCGTGAAGGCGGGACGGATCATCCGCGGGATCCTCGGAGAGGGCGATCCTCTCTTCATCCCCGGAGCGGAGTTCTCCTGCAGGGACGAGGAGGGGAAGTACCACATCCTCGGTTACGGATTCGACCCGGAGGACCCCGCCATCGTCGGAGTGGTGTCGCGCGGACACGGTTTCAGGATGAAAAAGGTCCTCGCCCGGCTCGACTTTATCAGGCGTGAATTCGGTTTCACGTTTCCGCCGGAGGAGATCGACGACCTTATGAGTGAGGACAACCCGGGCAAGCCGCACATCGGCAATCTCATGGTCAAATACGGCTACGCCGAATCGAAAGAGGAGGCGATAAGAAAGTATATCAACGGCATACGCTTCAAAAACGAGTACGTCCGTCCCGAGGAGGCCATCCGGGGCATTCTCGACGCGGGCGGCGTGCCTGTGCTCGCCCACCCGTTCTACGGGGACGGCGACGATCTGATCCTCGGCGGGGACATGGAAGACCGCGTCCGCCGCCTCAAGGGACTCGGCCTCTGCGGAGTCGAGGCGTTCTACTCCGGTTTCACGGCGAAGCTGAGGCGCGATATGCTCGATATGGCGGAACGGTACGACCTTCTCGTCACGGCGGGAAGCGACTACCACGGCTCGAACAAGCTGGTGACTCTCGGCGACACCGGTCTCGACGAGGAGGATGAATACCCCGACGGACTCCGCCGTTTTCTGGAGCTTTTTGAGAGATGAAAAAACTGAGATTCGACACCCTTGACAAAAAACCGAAGGTCTACGACCTGCTGGCGGCGTTCCTTCTCGCCGCTGCTGCAGCGACGGTGCTGGGCTTTATCGATCCCCGGAAAAACGCCGTCGCGGTGTGCGCCGTGATGAGCGCGTTCTACCTTTACGCGATAATCTCCCTCATTCGTGCGCTCCGGGGACAGCTGAGATACAATCCCTATTCGTACAATACGATAATCTACACCGGATTTGCGCTGTTTTTCTCGTTTATCCTCACGACACACGTCTATCTTCTCGTCAATCTCGTCCGGTACCCGGACGTCTACCGTGTCGGCGAGGTCTTCCGTATGCTCCTCACGTCGGCGAGAAACTATATGCTCGTTACCTCGCCGTTTCTGCTGGTTTTTTCCGCGGCGCTGTGCGTGTCGAACGTCTCGCTGATCCGTCACGAGGGGAGGCGGCCCGTCAATCTGCTCGGGATCCTGCTGTCGCTTCTCATCGTCGGGGGCGTGGTGTTCGTATTCCTGTTCGACTTCTCCTTTTCGGGCAGCGAGACCGAGGTGATGATCCACGATCTCATCGTCAATCTGTTCTCCGCCGTGTATATCTATTTTGAATGTATGCTCATCGGAACTATGTTCGCGGATTCCGTGACGGCAAGGTATCAGCCGGATCACGACAAGGACGTTATCATAATCCTCGGATGCGGTCTGAGAGAGGACGGCACCCCCACGCCGCTGCTCCGCGGCAGGATAGAGAGAGCGTTGACCTTCGCCCGGGAGCAGGAAGAGAAGACCGGCAAGGCGCCGGTGTTCGTCACCTCCGGCGGGCAGGGCCCCGGTGAGGTGATCTCCGAGAGCGAGTCCATGAAACGGTATCTCACGGAGCAGGGGATCCCGGAGGAGAGGATAATCACCGAGGACCGATCCGCCGACACCGCCGAAAACATGAGATTCTCGAAGGAGAAGATCGGGGCGGCGGGGATCGGCGGGAAGATCGCGTACGCCACAACCAACTACCACGTCTTCCGCGGCGGACTGCTCGCCCGGCGCGTCAAGATGCGCGCCCAGGGCATGGGCGCGAAAACGAAGTGGTATTTCTGGCCCAACGCGGCGGTGCGCGAATTCGTGGGACTTCTGACGTCGCACAAGCTGAAGCAGGGGCTGATCCTCGGCTCCATGATCGCGGCGTACGTCGTCATGACGGTACTTGCGTACAAGGCGTGACACGGAGGACAAAATGAGAGAGAATCAACTGATGGACCCGTCGGGATTCGTGCTCCTGTCGGACTTTGTGCCCGACGCGGTGCAGGAGATAAGGTACTACTCCACATATAACTTCATCGGCGAGCGCATCGACGGGTACGAGGAGCCCTGCGCCCTTCTGACGAAGGAGGCGGCGCGGGCGCTGAAGGCGGTCAGCAACGAGATGATCGTTCAGGGGTACCGCCTCAAGGTGTTCGACGCCTACCGCCCCGCCTGCGCGGTGAAGCGGTTCGTTCTGTGGGGCATCGAGGACACGGACATCCGCATGAAGGAGTATTTCTACCCCGACCTCGAGAAGCAGTCGCTTTTCGCGGAGGGGTACATAGCGAAGCTGTCGTCCCATTGCCGCGGCAGCGCGGTGGACCTGACTCTGCTCGACATGAAGACCGGAAAGGAGCTGGACATGGGGACGCCCTTCGATCTGTTCAGCGAAAAGTCACATCCCGACTACCGGGGGATCACGGACGAGCAGTACGGGAACCGCATGATCCTGCAGCGCGCCATGATCCGGAACGGCTTTGAGCCGCTCTCCTGCGAGTGGTGGCACTTTCGCCTTATGGACGAGCCCTACCCGAACACTTATTTCGAATTTCCGGTATCGTCGGAGTATTTGAGAAGATGAAAAAATCGGCGCGATCCGAAAAGGACCGCGCCGTGGTTTTTCTTTTGTCATGATTCGAAATCGTTTTTATGCTCGGAAAAGAAGTCGAAATACGTTCGCACTCCTTCAAGCTCCGTCCATCGGCGCACCATCACGGGGAATGAATCAAGGTCGTAGATTTTTGCGTGCCTCAGCGAAAGCAGGAAGGGCGAATGAGTTGATATGATAAACTGACATTTGTGATCGTGGACGCAATCTTCGATAAAATACTTCAGCTGGATCTGATTTGAAGGCGAAAGGCTGTTCTCGGGCTCGTCGAGCAGATACAGAGCGCCGTCCGTGATCGAGTCGATGAAAAACGCCAGCGCGTTTTCTCCGTTGGATCGCTCCTGCAGATTGCGCATAACTCTGGAGCGCAGATACTGTGACTGGGTGGTATTTTTGCTTCTGGCCTCTGCCGCCGCCTTCCACCGGTCGAAATCGTCGAGCCCCCGGAGGTTGTTAGGTTCCTCTCCGCCCCGCTCATTTATATATTCTTCGATCAGATTTGTTTTTTTGCTGTCGATACCCTCGTTTATTCGGCGTATATCGAGGACTTTGTCAAACACGTCGTCGCTCGTGATGATCTCGCTCGCGCCGGGGATCGGCAAGGCAAGCTTATACCGGCAAAGGTCAACGTAATCGTCGAAAAAATCACTTCGATTGTATTCCGCGCCTCGCTTAAGTCGGAGTTTTTCCGCTATAACATTCAGTATCGTTGACTTTCCGCTCCCGTTGTTGCCATAGAAAACCGTAATGTCGTCAAATTGAAAAACCGGCAAATCACGATTGCGGAACAGACCGAACGGATAGTTACTCGAATGATAGGTCGCAAAGCTTTTCGGATTGAAGGTCGGGGATTTCACGTTGAAGTAATTCTCGTCCTCTCTCCTTGAAAGCATTTTGAAGGATTGCAGAAAAATCATTTTGGGTGCTCCTGTTGGATAGTGGGCGGATCGCCTGAAACATTAAGTTGTTTTGCGAAAACAGCTTTGTATCACCTCTCGCGGTCCGACGAAAGAAACTTTTTCGTTCTCTCAGGGGCGGTTTTTTCCGCATCCGTCAGGGGTTCTTCGGTGTTGAGGTAATCGAAGCTCCGGCAGAAGGCGGACACGTCCTCCGAGAGGGACTCGAGATACCTCTCCTCGATCCTTGACACAACGGAATAAAACTCCGTGAACTCCTTGCCGAGCCGTTCTTTTGCCGCCGTGAGAAGGCGCTCGTAGTGCGGCAGGCAGAAATATGGCTGCGCCTCCGTCTTTTTGCGGAACTCACCGTCTTCCTGCCACAGAAGCGCCGCCGTCTCCACCATTGCGGTGAAGTTGCGCCCGATCCTGTCGCACAGGTAGCAGCTTCCGTTGATCTCCGACACCTTTTTCACGGCGTCCGCCGCGGATTTCGACGCGAAAAGACCGGAAAGAACGCCGGGCTTCAGTTTTTTCTTCACCGTGTCGAGATGACTTTCAAGCATCAGCGCCAGAGGGAGCCGCTTTCCGCGGACGAACAGCATATCGAAGTGATCCGGGCAGAAGCCCGCCTCGTTGGTCTTGACGCGCACGTCCGGCTCCATCATGG
>JAFWWR010000170.1 GCA_017518025.1 Clostridia bacterium | reverse complement strand
GGGTCCGGTCCTCGATAACGTCCGTCTGCCCGATCCAGCTGAGGTCGATCTTCGTCCTGTCGGCGGGGTAGTCCGTGGTGAATCTGTCCGAGTTGATGAATCCGTCAAGCCATTCGATCCGCCGGGAGATCCACCCGTCAACGTACTGAACGTGCTCGAGGCAGGAGCCGAGCCTCAGCAGCTTTGGAGGTTCCTGTTCCACTGCGGTGTGCAGGATCTGCCAAAGTTCAAAATTCTTTTCGTACTGGTCGATCTTTGCGGAGACCTTTTTCAGGTCGTCCTTCGCCGACCCCGAGAGGATGTCTCTGACATCGTTCCACCTTTCGGCGGCCGCCTCGCGGAACCATCCGTTGGTCATAAGCGCCGCCAGCCATACGTTGGATTCGCCGGTATACTTGCCGGAGGCGTTTATCTTGTGACCGCAGAACAGTCCGGTTTCACCCGTAAGCTGAAACGAGTTGCCGAAGGCCAGGTTCTGGTCCCACACGGGTCCGAAAAAGAGCTTGCCCTGGGGTTCCTTGAAGTACATGAAGAAACTGGACCAGTCCACGTCCACGTTCATGTAGACCTCGTTCAGCAGGTACGTGTCCACCGCGGATGGGATATCCACGTACTCTTCGATCTTCTCCCGGTCGCCCTCCAGGATCACGTTGTAGACGGTCTCAAGGTGGCATTTCATGGCGATGACCTGATCCTTGTCGCGGAAATCGCTCTTCACGGAGTATTTGATCCCGCCCATGGTGAACCAGTCCTCGTTGTACTCGCCCTTTGCCCATGAGTCTATCTCGATGAAGAAGCCGATGTCGTCTTTTTTTGCGCCGTCCGTGATGTTTACCCGGTCGGCCTTGACCTCCACCTGCTCGGAGAGCATATAGACTCCGCGGTATTCGCCGTTGAGGTATACCTCCGCCATCTCGGCGTAGGGGCTCCACTCGATGCCGTCGAGACGCCGCGCCATGCGGTAGGCCACGTAGTTGCGGATCAGGCTCTTGTCGGAGTGGCAGGCGAGAAGAGTCCATTCCTTGGCTTCCGTGTTGCCCTCGTCCGCCCTCATGAGGCATATCTTCTCGGGGAATTTCAGCTTGTAGGACTTCTTTTCATGGATCCAGGTGGAGTTGCCTCTACCGCGTATCTTGGTCTCCGGAACGGAGATATCCCTGCCGTCCTCGGCGGTGAGGGTGAAGTCCGTCAGGATGTATTCTTCTTTGGATTCAACGTCGCGCCCCGTCTCGGTGTTGAGGGTGATGACGGGGAGCGGCTCCTTCAGCTCTTCAAGCTCCTCGCCCAGGGCGACCATGTCGAGAAAACGGCTGAACAGCACCGCCGCCTCGGCGCGTGTCGCCGTGGCATTGGGGCGGAAGTTGCCCGCCGCGTCGCCTTTGATGAGACCGGAGACCCGGACCGTCTCAAGGGATTTCGCGTAGAACGATCCCGCTTTCGCATCCGGGAAGGATTTGACGGCCGAGCTGTCCGGTATCACGCGGATCCCCTTGTATTCGATGTATCTCGCGAGAAGGGTCACCATTTCGCTCCGCTTTATGCTGTCGTTCGGCTTGAAGGTGTTGTCGGGATAACCTTTCACAAGTCCCTTTTCCGCCGCCCAGAGCACGTTTTTCCCGTACCACGCGCCGGCCTTCACGTCGGTGAAAGCGTTCTCTCCGCCTTCGAATTCCTCCTCCGACAGACGGAACAGGATCGTGACGAACTCGGCCCGGGTGACGTTGTCCGTAGGGTCGAACAGATCGGCCTTCTTGCCGGTCATGATCCCTTTTTCGTACATGGTGAGGATCGCGCCGGAGTACCATTTCCCCGCGGGGACGTCTCTAAACGGCCCCACCGTTTCCGCCGCGCCGGCGGGGACGACTGCCATGACGCCGGCGAGCATCAGCGCCGCCAGCAGGAACGATAAAAGTTTCTTTGCCATTTTGAGTACCTCATTTTTTGCAGTGTTTTTGCGTTTTATCATGCGCCGAACTTTTCGTTCAGCGAAAGATCTTTAGTAAACGTGTAGATCACCTTTGCCATGGTGGACCTCTCCCCGGTTTCCAGATCCAGGAAGCCTGTCTTCAGCTCGAATATGACAGACTGACCGTCTCCGAGGCCGCCGAACTGGTTCTTTGCCGCTTCGAACTCTGTTTCGTCGAAAATCAGAGTGTATTTGTCGAGGCTCAACCCCATGTACTCTTCAAGGATGATCTTGTTCAGGTTTTCCGG
>JAFWWR010000169.1 GCA_017518025.1 Clostridia bacterium | reverse complement strand
GCACCGACGGTGCGAGCTTCACCGTCGCCGATTCGTCTCACGTTTACCGCTTCTTCGTCCCCGGCGGCGAATCTCTGTCGGCTGGCGACTTCACGGTCGCCTTCGGAGAAAAGACCGCCGACGTGAAGAATCCGGTCCCGACGCCGTGACGGCGGAGCCGCAGGCATTTTCTTACAATAGTTAATAACGGTCGGACGCCTCAGGGCGCCCCGACCGTTTCCTTTATTTATTTTTCGCCCTCGTGCCCCACAGACGGCGGAACGCCAGATCGCTTCTTTTTATGAGTCCGTATTCTCCGGATCGCAGGACCGAGATCAGCTGATCCATGGACGCTATCGGCTCGTCGGTCTCGATCCCTCCGGCGGGAAGATGGTCCGGGTTGTGGTGGTCGGAGCCGGAGGTCATTA
Source organism: Clostridia bacterium (assembly GCA_017518025.1). Taxonomy (GTDB): domain Bacteria; phylum Bacillota; class Clostridia; order Oscillospirales; family CAG-272; genus RUG11130. The sequence goes on along the minus strand of JAFWWR010000169.1, from coordinate 3,536 downwards.
TCAGCGTCTTGCCCGACTCCCTCAGGTACGTCGCCAGCGCCAGCGCCACGTCGTTCTGCGAATCGGAATCCATGTCGCCGTTGAAGACCTCGTATCCGTCCACGTCCTCCGGGTCGATGACCTGCATGTTGCCCCTCATGGGATGCGCCTGGATCAGCAGGATCCCGTTGTCAAGGCACAGATCGTGGACCTTGCCGAGCCGCATGGAAAAAATGTCCTCGTGACTAAGCAGGAAGTCCCTGGTCACCCCGAACATCAGATAGTCGTTTCTCGCCCCCATGAGGCAGAGCTCCACGGCGAACAGCACGTTCAGCCGGTCCCCGGCGGCCTCCTTCGCCGCAAGGTACGCGTCCCACACCCGGTCGAGCTCCTGCCGGTACGTGAGGCCGTGGGCCTCCATCTCCCCGTGGGTGAAGTGATTGGTCAGCACCAGTGTGGTGTAGCCGTGGCGTATGTATTTTTCCACCGTCGCTGCGGCGGTCTCATGGGCGCAGGTGCTCGCCTCCGCCGTGTGGCAGTGCAGTTCGGTTTTGTACTTCATGTGACACCTCCATTGCTTTTATTACTATACCACAGTCCCGCGGGGATTTCAACCGGCGAGCGACCAATGCTTTTTATCTTTTTTCGGGTTTTATAAGGAATTGGCCTCATCTCCGTTGTATAATAAGTGAAGGGCGCGCCGGACGCGGCGGCCCGGGAGGACAAAATATGGATAACGGTGCAAGTAGCTACCGCCGTTTTCTGGAGGGTGACGAAAACGCTCTCGGCGAGATAATGGAGGAATACTTTTTCCCGCTGGTTTTCTTCGTGAACCGGTACGTCCGCGACGTTCACGCCGCGGAGGATATCTCCATGGACGTGATCTCGGACCTGCTCGTCAGAAAAAGGTATAACGGCAAAGCGAAATTCAAAACGTATCTCTTCATGATGGGCAAGAGCCGCGCGCTGAATCATCTGAAAAAGGCGCGGCGGACCGGGACCGCCGAGCTGTCGGAGGCCGACGGCGCCTACGACGGCGAGGACGAGCTTATCGCCCGGGCCGCGGCGGACGAGAGACGCCGCGCGGTAAACGCCGCGCTCGATAAACTGCCGCGGGATATGCGTGCGGCGGTACATCTGATCTATTTCGAGGATCTCACGTACGACGAAGCGGCGCGGGTCATGGGGAAAAGCAGAAAACAGGTGGACAATCTTCTTTATCGCGCGAAAAAAGAGCTGCGCGTCATCCTCGGAGAGGAGGGCAGAAAACTGCTGTGAAAGAAATGAAAGAATACGAGGCGGAGGTCCGCCGCCGGATCGGGCAGAAGACCGATCAGATCAAACGGACGAGGCGTACCCTCGGCGTAGTCCTGCCGCTGATGCTGTGCGTGGTGATCTCCGTTGCTGCCGCCCTGCCTGCGATGACGGGAAGGGACGGAAAGACGGTGAGAAGGTCCTCGTCTTCTTCCTCTTGCGACATTCCCCCGGATGTTCCGGAATTACTTTATAGGTCGGAAGATATCGTCAAAGGAACCGTTATGGACGGACGGATCCCGGATCCCGAGGATGGAACGGTGTTTACCGACAGATTGGTTCGTATCAGAGTAGAAGAAGTGTTCTACGGCGATCTCAATCCGGGAGACGAAGTGGAAATATATATCGTAAACGCCTCTCATAACGCTGAAAACGATGGGATCATTCCAGAGGATGACGACCAAATTTGTGAACCGCCTTGTCAGTTGTTCCGTGGACAAGAGGCGATCTTCCTTCTGAGATATATTGAACAGAGCGAATGGGGTTATGGGTTCTATTGCTTGGTGGAATACTCGGACGGTCTTTTCGCTTCAGGGGATGGAGAGCATTATTCAACGCACTATTTGTTGCCCGATCACGATCACGATTGCCTAAGTTTTAACCTCAGCGATCTTCCCGGGTTGATCGAGGAAGCCAAAAAGGGAGGTGAAAACGGGAAAACGATTAACTGAACGTCTTGCTCACAATAATAGATAATAGCATATTGGGAGGGAATATGAAAAAACATCTTGCAATAATAGCACTGATTATTATCTTTAGTTTTCTCGCTACTCAAGTAGGCGCGGCCAAACCGGAAATAGTATATCCAGCACAGTATGCAGAACTAAGATCAAACTTGTGGGGGTACCATATTATTTGGACGTGCGATGACCCGAATGTTGACCATTATCTTGTCGCTATTCGTAAGTTTACATATGAAGAACGGGATGACACCAATCCGGAAGGATCGAAAATAGTCAATAATGAAAATGTCGGAGCAATCAATTTCTATAATCTTAACAGCAGTTTTATCGAGAATGACAGCATGTATAAAATCAAAATATGTGTGGTTAGAACTGACGGGACAAGAAAATGGTCAAATGAAAGTTACTTTTATATTGGCGCACATAATGGAATAGCAAACGAGCCGATTTCTTTTAAGATATGGTACGGTTTTACAACGCTTACGAAAGAACAGATTTATTATGCTGCTCAGGCATGGCATAATGCTATCGGTGGAAACGAGAAAATCAACACATATCCTTTTTCAGAGGCGGTTTTTATTAACAAGTATCCAATGGAAAATGGGACAAATGCAATAACAAAAGCGGCTTTGAAGGAAGATGATTCCCCGTATTCTATGGAAACGACGTTTTTCCTTAATTCTTCAGGGAAAGAATATGAGGCAGATATCAATGTCAATCCGGGCATTTCTTGGGCGAATTCTGCCCAGTATGGCCACACAGATGTTCAAAGCGGAATAACGCATGAGATGGGCCATGTTTTGGGGTTAACAGATAAATACGACAGTGAGACATGGGCCCGGTACCCATATTCGTTAAGATGGACTATGTTTCATGAAATACCTGACAATGATACTCATATGAGATCACCTGAACAATACGATATTGAAGGCGTCAATAAGATTTACTCCAGTAGCGTGTATTAGAGGAGGGAAATACAGTGTTTAAGAAAGTATTATCAATCACAATCATTGTTTTACTTTGCCTTGTTTCAGTCGCATGTTCAAGAAATACTCCTGTTTCCAACCAGAAGAAATCCATACGCGTTTCACATTCGGAAATGGCTCCTGATCTGTCGTACACGCTTTACTGCTCGGACGCCGTGATCAGAGGTACAGTCCTCGAGAAGATCTCCGAGGGCCACACCAACGAATCCGGCAATGAACTGAACGTTGACGGCGAGCTCATCGGTAACGCGTATATCATCCGTTATAAGGTGAGAGTAGAGGAGACTTTCTCCGGTGACCCCGTGCCGGGGAGTGAGATCGTTGTAGGCGCGGTCAATTATCGGATGATACCCTACGAGTATTTGAACAATTCTAATGTCGAGTTCAGCTCGGACGCGGGCCTTTTCACCCTTGAAGAAGGCATGGAAGGCGTTTTCTGCCTGAATAACAACAGGGCGCTTGCCAAAACCGAGGCGGAGGTCGGATATACCGTCGTCCACGACGCTCACGGTGTGTTCACTTCCGAGGACGGGGAGCACTACGTTTCCGCCAAGGGAACCGAGTTCGACGTCTC
>JAFWWR010000168.1 GCA_017518025.1 Clostridia bacterium | reverse complement strand
TCCACCCCACCACGGGCGAGTACTTCCTCATCGAGGTGAACCCCCGGGTGTCCCGCTCGTCAGCGCTGGCGTCCAAGGCGAGCGGCTACCCCATCGCCCGCGTGACGGCGAAGGTCGCCGTGGGTATGAAGCTCAGCGAGATCCCCGTGGCAGGCGCCACGGCGGCGAAGGATCCGGTCCTGGACTACGTCGTGGCGAAGTTCCCGCGGTTCCCCTTCGACAAATTCTCCGACGCCAGCAATGCCCTGGGGACCCAGATGAAGGCCACCGGCGAGGTCATGGGTATCGGCGCGACTCTCGAGGAGTGCATGCTCAAATCGGTGCGGTCCCTGGAGACCGGGGTCTGCCACCTGCACATGGCGAAATTCGATTCCGTGCCGGACGGGGAGCTGAAGGAGTACGTCACGTCCTTCCGTGACGACACCATCTTCGCCGTGACGGAGCTGATCCGCCGGGGCGGGGACATAAACGAGATCTACGAGCTCACGAAGATCACGCCCTACTTCCTTGAGGCCATAAAGCGGATCACCGAGGTGGAAAAGGCGGTCAAGGCCTCTCCCATGGACGCGGAGACGCTGAAGCTGGCGAAGAAAACGGGCTTTTCCGACAAATATATCGCGGAGCTGTGGGGCGTTCGGGAGACCGACGTCTTCGAGATGCGCCGCCGGGAGAAAATTTTCCCGAAGTACAGCATGGTGGACACCGCCCACGTGGGGGCGTACACGCCGTACTTCTACTCCACCTACGACGAGAAATCCTCCTCGGACTCCGTCCGGGAGGACAGAAAGAAGATAATCGTGCTGGGCGCGGGGCCCATCCGCATCGGTCAGGGCGTGGAGTTCGACTACTCAACGGTCCACGCGGTGAAGACCATCAAGAAGGCGGGCTACGAGGCGATCATCATAAACAACAATCCCGAGACGGTGTCCACGGACTACACCACCGGCGACAAGCTCTATTTCGAGCCGCTGACGACGGAGGACGTGATGAACGTCATCGAGCTGGAGCGGCCGGACGGTGTCATCGCGTCGCTCGGCGGCCAGACGGCGATAAATCTCGCCGCTCCGCTGACGGAGAGAGGCGTGAAGATCATCGGCACGGACTGCGAGGCCATCGACCGGGCTGAAGACCGGGACGCCTTCGAAAAGATACTGGAAAAGCTGGAGATCCCCCAGCCCAAGGGCCGCGCCGTGACGAAGATCGAGGACGGCGTGCGCGCCGCGGCGGAGATCGGCTATCCGGTGCTGGTGAGGCCGTCCTTCGTGCTGGGCGGACGCGCCATGCAGCTCGTGGCGAACGAGGAGCAGCTCCGCCACTACCTGAAGACGGCGGTGGAGATCGACGAGGAGAAGCCGGTGCTTGTGGACAAGTATATCATCGGCAAGGAGGTTGAGGTTGACGCGGTCTGCGACGGACGGAACGTGTTCGTGGCGGGCATCATGGAGCTTGTGGAGCGGACGGGAGTCCACTCCGGCGACAGCATCAGCGTATATCCGTCCTTCAGCATATCGGACAAGGTGAAGGGGACGATACTCGACTTCTCGAAGCGGCTGGGGCTGGGGCTCGGCATCGTGGGGCTGTACAACATCCAGTTCATCGTGGACCGGGACGAGAAGGTGTACGTCATCGAGGTGAATCCGCGCTCGTCGCGGACGGTGCCGTTCCTGTCGAAGTCCACGGGGTACTCCCTCGCCGACATCGCCACCGAGGTGATACTGGGCAAGTCCCTGAAGGAGCTGGGGATATTCGACATTTACCCGGAGGAGAAGAAGAGGTGGTACGTGAAGGTGCCGGTGTTCTCCTTCTCGAAGATCCGGGGGCTGGACGCGTACCTGTCGCCGGAGATGAAGTCCACCGGCGAGGCCATCGGCTACGACGACGACCTGAATCGCGCCATGTACAAGGCGCTGCAGGCGTCGGGGATGAAGCTGCGCAACTACGGCACGGTGCTGGTGACCGTGGCGGACAAGGACAAGGAAGAGATCCTGCCGCTGGTGAAGCGGTTCTACGCCCTGGGATTCAACATCGAGGCGACGGAGGGGACCGCCCGGTTCCTGAAGGAGCACGGGATCCGCACCAGAGTGAAAAAGAAGATCAGCGAGGGGTCCGACGAGATACCGCGGGCGCTCCGCGGCGGGTACGTGGCGTACGTGATCAACACCCGCGACATCGGCGAGACCGAGGCGGCGACGGACGGCGCCGAGATACGCAAGCTGGCGACGGAGAACAACGTGACGCTGTTCACCATGGCGGACACGGTGAAGATCCTGCTGGACGTGCTGGAGGAGACTACTCTGACAATTTCCACCATTGACGCGTGAAAAAAGACTCGGAAGAAACATTTCTTCCGAGTCTATTTTTCGCGCCGCGGCGCGGTGTATATCACTACCGCGGCGGATATCATGGCTTTTCTTGCATATTCCTGTTGACGCAGGGACACAATTATGGTACAATTATGACACGAAAGTAGGGGTATTGTATGCCTCGGATTATACCGATCAGGGATTTGAAAAAGACGAGTCAATTGTCGCAAATG
>JAFWWR010000167.1 GCA_017518025.1 Clostridia bacterium | reverse complement strand
TTCCGGGAATCTGGCGCGGCGCATCTCAAGGAGCGCCTCCGTGAGGTCGGCGTCTCCCGCCTTCCCGGCGTACTCCAGCGCCTGGCCGAGCCCCGCCGGGCGGAAAAGCCGTTCTTCCGCGGGGAGCGAGGCGAATGGGACGGGCTCCTTCTGCCCTATCAGGGCGAGGACGTCTCGAGCGCCGGACGACATCTCTCTTGACGAGTCAAAAGAGACCTCCGGCACGAGAAGGGTCAGTGATTCGCCGGGGAGCGTGGCGCACCGGTGGAAGCGGAGCAGCTCCATCGCCGCCCTTTCCCCGGCGCGGGACCACAGATCCAGCCCCAGCTCCTCCATGGCGCTCTTGTCCGCGTCGGTGAAGAGGCCCCTGTCCTCCACGCTGCGGGGGAACTCGCCGTCGACGCATCCCAGAAGGATCACGTGGCGCACCTCGCCGGTGCGGATGGACCCGGCGGAGCCGAAGGCGACCTCGTCCACCCCCGTGGGGATGGCGCCGGCGCCGGTGTCCGTCATGGCGTAGCTCAGGAGGGACGAAAAACCGTCCGCGTCCACCCTGACCCCGGGCAGGAGCGTCACCAGGGTATCGAAGCACTTGCAGAAATTCACCCAGACGCGGCGCTCACGGGCGGCGCCGTCGCGGTCGCCCGCCGCTTCCAGCCGGTCGGCGTAGTCCATCTGCGCCTCGTACATGCCGCTCTCGTCGGCGTATCTGACCAGCGCCTCGCACACGTCGCGCACGTCGGCTTCGCCTTTGTCGAAGACCTCGCAGAAGGTCTCGACGGAGGGGATCAGCTTGCGCCGCGCTCCGTTCACCTTCTCGAGGATCGCCTTTTCCGTGTCTTTGAATTCGAGTTTATACCCCGAGGGATTGAACGACCAATCGGTCGTGAACATTCTTTTGTATCGGACGTTCCAGGTCTCCGTGTAGTCCTCGAAGAGGCAGGATTCCTCCTCTGTCAGCGGCGTGAGGCCGGTCTTGACGAGAGTCATCACGTCGTCGCGCCGCCACTCGTTCGGGATCTTCAGGAGGGAGAGGATCGCCCGGGTCATGGGACTCGCCTCCATGCGGAGAGACTCCGTCATGAAGCAGGGGATCCCGTGACGGCTGAAGCAGCTTTCCGTGATGCCGCAGAGGACGCTCACGTCCCCGGCTATGACGGCGATATCGGAGTATCGGCACCCCTCGGAAACGAGCTTTTCGATGATGGAGGCGGCGGCTTCCGCCTCGGCGTACCTGTCGGGGACGGAGAAAACGCGGACGGAGCCGTCGTTCTCTCCCGCCGTCTCCGGGCGGCGCCCGTAGTCGAACAGGAACTTCGATACTTTCCTGAGCGGTCCGGTGGTCGCCCGGAGGTTCCCGCCCAGCGTTACGATATCCGTGGCGCCGAAGCGGACCGCCTCGGAGTAGAGCCGCCTGAAGAAGCTGAGCACCGGCTCCTCTCTCACGAGAGACGAATCCCGGCTTTCCATTGCCACCGTGACGGTCACGTCGTCGGCGCATCTCATAAGGTCGGAGATGATCCCGTACTCCTCTTTGGTCACGGAGAAAAAGGAATCGACGTAGATGGCGGTGTTTCTGAAAAAACCGCTCTCCGCCCCGCCGCGTATGATCCGCGCGGCGGCGCCTTCCGCCGTGCCGTCGCCGTATTCGTCCGTCAGGATGGAGTTGTACGCCGCCGTGACGACGAGAAGATCCCGCATCTTGCGGGTAAGGGCGGAGTCCGGGTCGGACGCCTCCGCCTCGAGGACGGCTTTTTCAAGATCGGCGGGGGCGATCCCGTTGATCCGCATCTCGTTCAGAGCCGCCGCCACCGACGGGACGAGGGAGCTTTTCGCCCTCGCCGCGGTGGACGAAAGGTACGTGAGGGAGCTCCACACGGAGGATACGGCGCGCCAGGTGAGCAGGGCACGGACGCCTCCGGAAAGCTGCGGGCGGACGAGGCCTCCCGTTTTTCTCGCCACGGTGTCGCTGAGGCGGGTGAAGCTCGTTGCCTCGAGGCGCGTGGCGTATTCCGGGGAGAATTCCCGCGCCAGCTTTGTCTCATAGATCACGGTCTGCTGTTCGGGGACCAGGAGGAAGACCCTCTTGTCGGTCTCCCGGAGAACGCGTCTTATATCGTCGGTGACGAACCGGGTCTTGCCCGATCCCGGGCCGCCGAATACGAATTTTATCACGGGGAGCTCTCCTTTCCTTTTATTTGCAGAACGCCCGGGGGCGGTGACTTCGCTCCCGGGCGCTTAAAATCACGTGATCGAACAGTCGCTCCGGAGAGGACCGGTCCACGTTTCGTCACGCCCGTGATGCGGGCGGAGCGTTATCTCTGATAATCGTCTACTCTGATGGCTTTTTCGTTGACCGTGACCTTGTAGGTCTCCTCGGCTCTCTTGGTCTCTTCCTCGAAGGCGTCGCTTCTGAGCTTGTTCCGGATGGTCGTCTTCCATGCGGGTTCGTTCTCGCCCACGTAGTACATTATGTGCCAGCCGTACTCGGTCTCGATGAGGCCGTGATCGCCCTCTTTCCTCTCGGGATCGAAGAGCCAGTCGTTGAACTCGGTGACCATCTGGCCGCGCTTGACGCCCTCGTACAGGCCGCCTTTGGTGTTGGAACCGGGATCGGTGGATTTATCGTTGGCGAGTTTTATGAACTCGTCCAGGTCCGCGCCGTTCTCGACCCAGCTGTCGTACAGGGTCTTCGAGACCTTCTCGGCGTTCTCGTCGTCCTTGCTGAAGAGGATGTGACGGACGTCTCTCGTGGCCTCGTCGTTTCTGTAATGTTCCTTGACGAGATAGTAAACGGTAACGGTCTCGCCGGTCTCGGACGCGACGGTCTTGGTCTCGCCCGCCTTTGCGGCGAACGCCCACTCGGACACTTCGTTGTCCTTGGTGTAGGAAACGTACTCGGAGAGGGTGCCGTCCGCGGTCTTCGCGGCAGTCTCCTCATCCTGGCCGAGAACTTCGGCGGCGTACTTCTTAACGAATTCCTTGAATTCTTCCTCGCTCTTGACCGCGGCGAGCTGTTCGCCGTAGACCTTCGCCGCTTCGATGGCTTCCGCCTTGGCGGCGTCGTCCTCGGCGGGCTCGGTGTCGCCGGTGGTCTTCACTTCGGTGTCGGCGGGCTCGGTGTCCGCGGCTTCCTTGGTCTCGACGGGCTCCGTCGCGACCTCGGTGTCGGCGGGAACCGCCTCGCCGGTGTCCGCCTGCGATTCCGCGGACGCGGGCTCCGTGTCGACGGTTTCGGTGTCGACGGGCTCGGTGTCGACGGGCTCGGCGGTGTTCGCCTCTCCGTCGGCTCCGCCGGCGGCGGCGTCATCGTCCTTCGGCATCAGGTCGGAGGACTTGATCTGATAGGTGAGATAGGATACGTTCTCGTAGGTCAGAGGATCGTCGTTATAGGTCTTCTCCAGCGTCTCCTCGCTGACGTCCACTCCGTCCGAGAACTCGGAGGCGTATCTGCGGGCGAGGGTCTCGAGCTCCAGCGCCTTTTTCAGGTTGCTCTTGGTGACCGGCTTCCCGAAAACGTTTCTGAGGTAGCTGTCCAGCGACATGCCGTTGGTCTTCGCGTAGCCCTTGTAAGTGTCGATCTGCTCGTCGATGGATTTCTTGTCCTCGTCGGTGAGCTTGACGCCGGCGGCCTTCGCCGCCTCGCCGAGGGACAGGTACTGGGATGCGGTGGTCTTCGCCTGGTCCATGAAGTAGTCGTACCAGGTCTCGTACTCGCTGTCCTCGCCGCCCATGGTGAAGGGCTGATCCTTCAGGGGCTTGTCCGTGCTGAGTCCGATATACTGCATCATGGATTCGCCGAAGGAGTTGGCGTAGTTTGTATAGGTCGTGGAGTACGCTTCGCGGAAGTAGTACGCGAGCATTCCGTTGGTGACCTTAAAGTTGTCCGTCTTCATAACGGTCCTGTTGCGCCAGAAGATGCCTTGTTCTTCGTTCCTGTTGTAGAGCGTCAGTCCGATGAGCGCCGCAAACGCCAGCACTACCGCCACAACGATAAGGATCTTCTTCGCCTTTTTGTTCTTTTCCTGCTTCTTTGCCGCCATGGTCTGCCCGCCGAGGGTAGCCGCGGCTTTCTTTGCTCTTTGTCCTTTGCCCATTTGACAAGGTCCGCCTTTCTTGACTCAAAATCTTTTTGCCCCGCGCCGGGGCGCGCGGCTGAGAGTTTATTTGATTTGTCCCCGCCCGGGGTCCCGGGCGCAGGGGTACCTTGATAGTATACCATACTTTGATCCGGTTTTGGAGTATTTTATTAAAATTTGTTAAAATTTTCACGTTTTTCCTCCGCGGGAGAGGCGGGACCGGCGTTCCCGGGGCGGGAACTTTCGGGAATACAGGTTGACATCCGGAGATATTTTATATATACTTTGTATGTAAAACCACTCCGGAGGGGATCGGATATGAAAAAAACCGTCAGGATCGTCTGCCTCGCGCTTGCGGCGGCGCTCGCCGCGTCAGCCCTTTTTTCCTGCGCGGGACTCAAAAACAAAAAAGTCGTGATGCGGCTCGGGTCCTACGACGTGACCTACGACGTATACCGCTTTGCCGTGCTGACCGAGAAGGCGGCGATGAAGATAAAATACGGCGACGGGGTGTTCGACGGGGAGAGAGACGACCGGATCGAGGACGAGCTCAGTGAGAGGACGGTCTCGTATCTGAGGGGGCTGTACGCCATCCCCGCTCTGGCCGCCGACTACGGCATCAAGGCGGACGACGAGGCCATCAGGATCCTCACCCGGGAAAAGAAAAAAGACGACGTCGCCTCCGTGGGCGGCGAGGACGCCTTCCGGGAGGAGCTCGGGAACAACAATATGACCGAGGACGTGTACGACCTTATGGCGTCGTACCTCGTCATGAGCGACGAGACCTTCAGCGCCATGATGAGAGAGGGCGACATCGACACGGACCCCGGACACGTCCGGGAGTACCTGGCGGGAGACGGCTGCATCAGGATCCTGGAGGTGCTGATCTCGAAGGAAAAGCACACGGACGACGAGGCGAAAAAGATCGCCCTCGAGGTGCGGGACGCCGCGCTGTCCGCCGCGGATCCCGCGGGCGGAGACTTCTACGACCTGGTGATGGAGTACGGCGAGAACATCGATATGTTCAACAACCCGGACGGGTACTACATGATGCGCGGCGTGTGGAACAGAGACTTCGAGGACGCCGCCTTCTCCCTCGACGTGGGGGAGATCAGCGAAGTGATCGAGACTCCGAGAGGGTTTTCGGTGCTGATACGGCTCGAAAAGAGCGAGGAATACATCGACCGGCGTATCGATTCCCTGACGGAGGATTATTACGACTCCGTTTTCGCCCTCGCCAAGGAGAAAAAGGGCGGGGAGCTCGAAATGAAGACGGAAAAGATCTACGACAAGATCGATATCTGGAAACTGAAATGACGGCGGACAGACGACGCCGGGAGGGAAGTAGGATAATATGAGAAGACGGCGCAGACGCCGCACGGGCGTTCGCAGCAAATCGAAAAGAACGATACTATTCAGGATCCTGTTCGTCGTTATCGCCGCGGCGGTGATAACGGCGCTGGCGGTGCTGCTGGGCAATTATCTCGGCAGGAAGGCGGCGCAGGCGGAAAAGGAGCTGGACGACACGGTGGCGGAGATCCCCGTGACGGATCCGGCCGAGTCAGATCTCCTGCCTGGCGGCGTCCCCGCGGACGGGAAGGCGGACGGGCTGAAGATCGTCGCCGCCGATATCGCAGTCGAGGGCGTGTCCATCGACGATATCGGGGAGAAAATGTGGGGACTCGACGACGAATATAACGCCGTTTCGGTCCGGGTGACGAGAGACGGCAAGCTGATATACCTCTCTCCCGCGGTGATGGAGCTCTCCGGCATGGAGTCGCCCGCGACGCCCGACGAGAAAGAGGACTGCGCTTCTCTTCCCGCTCTGCGGGATATCGTTTCGTCGGCGAAGGGGCTGGGACTCCGGACCTCGTGTATCTACGGCACCGTCCCTTCGGTGCTCGGCGACGGGGAGGACGCGAAGATCCGCCTTAGGACAGACTCCGCCGTGATCGGCGAGCTCTGCGACGCGGGATTCGACGAGATCGTGATCGACGGTCTCATCGGCGAGGAGGGTACGCTGGACTTTGCGACTCTCTCCTCCGTGATCGAGTATCTCGCGGCTCTGCGCGGGACGTCCGGAGAGGCGGATTTAGGCGTGGTGCTCCCCGCGCGGGTCTATCTCGACGCGCCTGCTGCCGGACAGATCGCAACGCTTGAGAAATACACGGATCTTCTCGCCATCGGGGTACAGACCGGCGACGCCACATCGGCGGAGGAGGCGTACGACGCGGTGGAGGAGAGCTGCTACAACCTGAAGGGCAATTTCAGCGCGCACAATTTGCGGGCGATAATCACCTCGACGAACGTTAAGGCGGCGTTCGGCGCGTACCGCGCCCTTCGCGACCTGTCCGTCGCCAACGTGCAGTTCTGCGCGTACGTGCCGTCTCCGGCCGCCGATATCTCGGAGCCCCAGCCGGATGAAACTCACGCCGCGCCCGCCGCCACGGAGGAAAAATCAAATGAAAACGCCCTGACGGGCGAAAAATACAAGGAAATGGGCTTTGACACCGCCGAAACAGACGAGACGCCCCAAACTGAGGCGCCTGCGGACGAAACTTCCGCGCCGAGCATCTGGTACGGCGGCAATCCGGAGCCGCCGTCGGGCGGAGACTGACGCCCGCGACGCCTTGATCGCAGACCGAAAAAGCACGGGCTTTGATCCGGCCTGAATAAGAAAAATCCGTAGCATCCTTTTTCAACGTGAAGATCCTGCGGATTTTTCCGTTACTCTGCGCTTTTTCTCTCGCCGTTTCTGCCCCTTGACGTACTCCGGTACGCCTCACGGGGCAAAGAACGGCGACTCTGCATCTTAATTCGGCGACCCTTTTATTCTGTTTTATTCTTTTTTTCGGGAGGCGAATGACGTCATGACGATCGACAACGACTCGCCGCGGATAATCCTTGACGAGAGCGGAGAAGTGGAGACCGTATGGCCCGAGGGGGCGCCGGCGGCCGATCCGATGATGGTGACGGACGTCATGCGCGCCCTGGGCAGGAGCGGGCTGGAACGGCTCCGGGACTTCTGCTCGACTCCGCCTGCATTTCCGGGCGATCCGTTGTGCGGCGCGAAGAACCGCGCGCTGTTCCGCCTCCGCTCGGAGAAATATTCCTTCGCCGCGGCGGTGAAGCGGTTTCGCTTTCCCGGCCACGCCACGGATCTGTTTCCCATACCCGCCGAGGGATGGGATCGCGCCCTCATGGGCGACAGAGTGACGGGACCTGCCGCGCACCTTCTGAGGGAGCTGTTCCCGGGGCAAGCAGACGGCGACGGGCAGTCGCCTTTTCCCTCTCTCGGCGCGGCGTCCGCTCTTGAAGCCGATCTGTCCTCGGACAGAGACGCGAGGCGGCTCGTCCGGACCGTGGTGAGACAGCTCGCCGCAACTCCCGGATCGGTCTGCGGGAGAGTCCGCGTCGCGCCCTTTCCGCGCAGTCTGCCCGGGTCGGGATCCGGCCGCGTCACGGTGTCGCCGGGCGTGCTCACGTATATCGTCTCCCTGCTGTCATCGGCGCTCGGCGCCGTTTGCGGCGCCCGTCCCGCCGAGATAAGGGCTGGTTTCGAGGGCGGCGCGCTGAGGATCGAGATCCTGTCGCGGCCGGCAAGGGCTCCCCGGGGATTTTTCGCAACGGACGACGTGCTGTCCCTCTGCGGGATCTTCGAAGGAGACGGTTTTTCACTCCTGGCGTCGGCGTGCGTCATCGCCGCGGCGGAGAACGTCTCCCTGTCGTCCGTCAGGGGCGAGGGCCGCGCCCTGGGCTTCCGTGTGACCGTGTTCCCCTCCTTCGGGGAGGCGCCGGAGTTCAAGGAGGACCCCGGCCTCTACCTCCTCGGAGAGGTCGCCTCGGAGCTGGCGGAGTTTTTTACGACGCCGCCGTCAGAAGCAGCGCCAGAAGGAGAATGACCTCCCCCGGACTGTCGCATCCGTCGCCTCCCGCGGCGGAGAGAATAAGTATGAGCGAGAGGATCATAAGTTCCTCGCTGCCGAGTTTTTCGCCGAAAAGCGAGCGGATCCGCTCTCTCGCCCCGTCTTCGTCGGGACGGGGCGGTCCGGCCGGCGGTCCGGCCGGCGGTTTCTCCGGCGGAGGCGCGGGTCTGCCCTCCGGAGGTCTTTCGGGCGGCGGGGACCGCCTGAATCTGCTGCCGTCGTACCGTGGCGGGAGCCGGAAGCCGGTCAGCCCGAAATCGGGGGCGTTTTCGCCCTCGCCCCGTCCGTTCCTGCTGTACATATCTCCGCCTCCCGTCAGTTGTTTTCGCCGCGCGCCGCGTCGAGAAGAGACGTGATCTTCGTGAGAGACGTCACGCGGTCGATGATCTCGCGCCGCTCCGGGCTGAGATACGGCTTCAGCGCCGCGAGAAGGCGGTTCCTGTTTTCCGTCTCCGTCCTGGTGGGCGTCGCTCCCGTGAGCGTCCCCAGCAGGGGCGCCAGCGCGTCGCCGATCCCGCCCGTTTGCGCGGCCTGCTCCGTCAGCGCGGCTCCGGCGGCCTTCTTCGCCTCGTCCGCCGCGCCGCTTTCCCTGAGATTTCGGACGATCTCAGCCACCTGCAGGTCGTTCATCAGTTTTTTTACAAGTTCGCCCAGTTCTTCGCCTTGTACGTTGTTCATCTTGCGCCTCCCTTGTTTTCGGACGCCTCGGCCAGCGCACCGAGCCGCTCGAGATCGCCGTCCGTGAGCATACCGAGCACGGCGCGCAGGCGGCGGACGGACTCCGGCTTCAGCGTCCCCTGCGGACGCAGGCCGTGACGCGCCGCGAACAGGACGCAGAGTCCGGCGAGTTTTTCGTCCGGCATCGCGATAAGCTTTTCCGCGGTCTTTCTGTCGAGTTTCATGATCCGGCCTCCTTCCGTTTGTGTCAGTATATGACGGACGGGGGAGGGAGGACACATAATACCGGAAGGAGTGTTTCATTTGAAGATCCTCGTTTTTTCCGACTCCCACGGGGTCACAGACAAAATGGAGACGGCTCTCGCCGAGCACCGGGGAGAGACGGACGCGGTGATCCACCTGGGCGACGGCGCCGGAGACCTCAAAAGATGCGCCGTTCCCGAGGGGATCCCCGTGATCACCGTCAGCGGCAACTACGAGGACTTTTTCTCCGCCTTCATAACGAACGATCACCCCCCGGAGCGGATCGTGGAGTTCGGCGGAGTGCGGATCCTCTGCACCCACGGCCACCGCTACGGCGTAAAATCGTCCGTTGAGAGAGCGGCGGCTCACGCCGGGTCGTTGGGGGCGGCGCTCCTTCTGTTCGGCCACACCCACCGTCCCCTCGACACCTCGGAGACCCTCCCCTCCGGGGAGATCCTGCGGATCTTCAATCCGGGCACCGCGGGCAACGGATACCCCTCCTCCTACGGCATCGTGGAAATAAGGGACGGG
>JAFWWR010000166.1 GCA_017518025.1 Clostridia bacterium | reverse complement strand
TTTCTGAAAGGCAGAAAACCTCGGGAAGTCACGGGGGATTTTTCCGTCGAAAACGGGACGCTTGTCCGCTACGACGGCGTAGGCGACACCGTGATCATCCCCGACGGGGTGTTAAAGATCGCAAGCTCTGCGTTCTCATGCTCCGCTGCGGCGCAGAACGTCCGGAGTTTGACCATAAGCAAAGACGTGGCGGAGATAGAGCCCGCTTCGTTTGGGCCGCTCACGGCGCTTGAATCAGTGACCGTAGCCGCGGAAAACAGAACGTATGAAACGATAGAAAACGTTTTGTTCAAAAGGGATGGGTCATATGTGTTCGCGTCGATCGGCGCTTTTCCGGAAAAAACAACGGATCAGATACTGATGGATGTGATCGACACTATGAAACAAAATGAAATTGAATTGCAAGACAACGGGACGATCGAGGTCGGCAGCGCAGTCATCACGCTCGAACGGCAAGAAGACGATGAAATCGGTTTCATCGGATACAAAGTGAGTGAAATCTCGGCGTTCGGAAAGACGGTTTCTTTCAGTGACGAAGATGTTTGGGTCACAGGCAACGGGAAATTTCAGGCGTTCGAGGTCGACGGTTGCCTTGTCACCGGGTTCGTTTCAAACGGCGGCTTCGGCAAGACCTATTTTCTGACGGGAGAAGAGAACATTGCGGTCGAGACTCCTTTATGCGACGCGGAGGATGAGTACAACCGTTCCGTAGTGACTTTCTTCTGCGATGACGTCGAAATACGGTACTCGAGGATCCCCTTCAAGTATTTCAACATTCAAGCGGAGGGGGGAGTAATGGAAAAATGCGTTTCAAAGGATGAATTGTACCGCGAGGAGGGTTCGGTCAGAATCGAGGACGGAAAAGTGGAGTATAAACCGGATAATACAGTGACTGTATCGGAGGCGTTTGACCTCGTCGCGGAATATGAGAAATGGTGTAATACCATAGGAATCGACTATGAGGACGTTACTCTCGAAGAATATCTGAAAAGCAACGCTGAACAATTCAACCGTGCAAATTGAGAGAAACGGATTTTCCAAGGAGGCCGGGAGAATAAAACGGCAAAACAAAAAGATCATCACATTTTTCGTGTGATGATCTTTTTTCTTTTACAGTTCGACCTCAATCTCCCAGTCGATCTCCATGGAATCCGGCGTGACGGCGCAGTCCACGGCGATCACTTTCACTCCCGCGCGGCGGGCTTCTCTCAACGCCTCGCCGAAGGCGGGATCGGTGGCGTCGTTCGGGCGGAACAGCCGCGGCCCCTTCATTTGCACCACGAACAGGACGCAGGCGTCAAATCCCTCTTTGACCGCCGCCGCAAGGCCACGCAGGTGCTTTAAGCCGCGTTCCGTGGGGGCGTCCGGGAACATGGCGACGTCGCCCTGCTCCAGCGTCACGCCCTTGACCTCGATGAACGTCTTTTTTCCGCCGTATTCGGCGCAGAAATCGAACCTCGAGTCGCCGTGCTTCACCTCGCCGCGGACCGTCGCTCCCTTCGGCAGAAGACCGCCTCCCCGGAGCCACTCGCCCGCCGCTCTGTTCGGGGCCTGGGAGTCCATATTTACGAGGATCGGGTCAGTATCGTCCCGCTCCTTCATCACCGTCACGAGATCGTATTTCGTCACCCTATCCGGATTACCGGATCTCGAGAGAAAGACTCTGCTGCCGGGGACGAGCAGTTCCCGGCACCTGCCCGTGTTCGGCACGTGTACGCGGTGCTCTTCTTCTCCGGTCCGGACGATGGCGATAAATCTGTTCGGTCTTTCGAGGAATACCCCCTCGGTCACGTCGGAGTATCTCACGGTCAGCCGTCCATCTCCATGAAGGACCGGGCGATCACGTTGTCCTGAAGGCCCTCGTCAAGCTCCACGAAGTACCCGCTGAACCCGCCCACACGGACTATGAGATCGCGGTGGCGGTCCGGATTGACTTTCGCGTCGAGCAGCTCCTCCGGGCTCACCACGGTGACGGTGTACTGCTGGCCGCCTTCCTTGAAGAAGGTCTTGGCGAGCGTTTTGAACGTCTCTTTCCCCTTCGGGGTGTTAAATATCTTTTTGTCAAACTTTATCATGTAGATGAACCCGCTTCCGGCGTCCAGATGCCGGTATTTCAGCACGGATTTCATCACGGCGGTGGGGCCGTTCATATCGCAGCCGGGCACCGCGGCGATGCAGTCCGCGATGAGCGGTTCGCACTTCTTCTTGCCGTTCGGAAGGGCCGCTATGTGGTGTCCGTAGTGCGCGGCGCGGTCGTCCGGGGAACATCCGCCGGTGAAAACGCCTCCGCGGTAGGTGCGGTTGCGCTTAAGGAACGTGAAGAAACGGTTGAGGATACGGGCGGTGATCTCGTCCACCCCTTCCTCGTCGTTGCCGAACTTCTCGCAGTGGGAAAAATCGTACCACAACTGATCGTACCCGACGAAATCCGCCTTCAGCGCGTCGATGAGCTGCGCCATGGTGTACTTTTTCTCGGTGAACACCAGTTTTTTGATGGCCCACAGACTGTCCCCGGCGTCGGCTATCGCCTCGGCGAGGATCTGACCGTGACCGTACAGCGGACCGCCGTTGCGGTAGTCGATACCTCTCTCAAGGCATCCCTCGATGAGGCACGAACGGAGGGGATTCGGCTGGAAAATGGCTCTCGTGTGCTGGCAGCCGTTGGCCGCTTCGCAGGCGAGAAAAGTCATATATTCAAGCTGGCGCATGAACGCGAGCTCCATTTCCTCGTAAGAGGTGAAGGTCCGCGGATCGCCGGTATTGAGGGAAACGAACTTTTGCTTCACGTCGTCGAAACCGTCGTGGAGAGCAAATTCAAGGCATTTGCCGAATACGACCTCGCCGTCCTCGAGCCCCATGTGACTCTTGCCCATGATGTCGATTTGATTGCAGCCGTTCATGCAGTACAGATGGCTGTCGCGGGGCGGGATCCCCAGCTTCTCCAGGGCGGGGCAGACCACCTCGTCGTTGTAGAGCGCGGGCATGCCGATGCCGGAGGCAAGCGTCTCCGCCGCCTCGTCCCACAGAGAATCCGGAGTGTTCCGGTGGACGCGCATGGTCAGATTCGGCGTCTCGTATTTCTTTTCCCGGGCGATTTTCAGTATATCGTAGGACAGTCCGTTCGTCACGTCGTTCCAGTTCTCGTCGGAGCCGCTGATACAGAGGTTCCACGTTCTCGTGTCGTGAAACGCTTCCCACAGACGTGAGAGGATATCGAGCATTTCCTCCCGGTCGCCTGTCGCCTCGTAGGCGCGCTTCATGTACTGGTCAAATCTGCCCGGCGAGTCCGTGCCGTCGAAGGTGAAGATCATCCAGAAGGCGTGGCACGCGGAGGTGAAGTCGTACGCCGGCTTTTTCGGCACCACCTCAAATGCACGCGCCGCCGCCTCGTATCTCTTTCTGTCGGCGGGATCGTCGCACTTCGCCGCCTCCTCCAGCGCCAGCTCGTGAAAGCGTCTGCCCAGCGTGTCGATGGCGTCAAGGGTGTACTCGCACCCGCGGTAGAACCAGTCGGAGTCGTCGACGTTGATCTTCTTATACTTGTTTATGATCTCCCTGATCCCGTCGGTTCCGAGATTGATTATCCTTCCGAAATCGGGATTTGAGTGACCGGCCCAGCCGCCGCCCCACATGGCGCAGGAGGACTCGATCTCCCCGTATCCCTCAAAGCGGCGCAGGTTTTGCGACACGCCGCGGAAGAAGCGGTATTTCTCCGCATTCCGGCGGATCTCGTCCGCCAGCTCCGGATATTTTTCGATCATCTCATCCTGGCGGTCGTCGGAGAAGGCGAATCCCATTCCGTAGCTGAAACCGCCGCCGCATCCGTGGGAACGGGCGTCTACCACGGGAAGAATATTCCTGTCAAAGCTTATATGGATGTACTCCGCGCCTTCCTTCAGTGCGCGGCCGATCCGCTCGGAGTAGTCGGCGCTCTCATCGGCGAAGAAGCCGGCGGCCATGGGGTCGATTTCACAGTATCTCATATCAAGTCTCCGTATTGTTGCGTTAATTGTGATCGCGCCCTGCCGTGGCAGGGCGCGTTTTACCGTGTTTGTCCGTTATACTCCCATATCGATGAAGGTCCGGGCGATGACGTTGTCCTGAAGTCCCTCGTCGAGATTGACGAAATAGTCGCTGTAGCCGCCCACGCGGACGATAAGGTCGCGATGGCGTTCCGGATGGACTTTCGCGTCAAGCAGATCCTCGGGATTGACCACGGTGACGGTGTACTGCTGACCGCCGCCGGCGAAGAACGTCTTTGCAAGGGCCTTGAACGCCTCTTTGCCTTTGGGGGTATCGAAGATCTTCTTGTCGAACTTGTTCATGAAGATGAATCCGCTGCAGGCTTCCTCATGGCAGTAGCGGAGCGCCGATTTGATATGCGCCGTGGGTCCGTTCATATCACAACCGGGTACGGCTGCGATACTGTCCGCGATCAGCGGATCGCCCTTCTTCTTCCCGTTGGGGAGCGCGGCGATCTGACGGCCGTAGCCCGCGGCACGGCTGAAGGGCGAGCATCCGCCGGTGAACACGCCGCCGCGGTAGGTATGGTGGCGCTTCAGGATCTTAAAGAACCTGTTGGTGATCTTCGCGGTGATCTCGTCCACCTCGTCTATATCGTTGCCGAACTTCTCGCAGTGGGAGAAGTCGTACCACAGCTCGTCGTGTCCCTCGAAGTTCGCGTCGAGCGCGTCGATGAGCTGTTCCATGGTATATTTCTTTTCGATGAACACCAGCTTCTTTATGGCCCACAGACTGTCGCCGGTGTCGGCGATGGCCTCCGCCAGCACCTGACCGTGACCGTAGAGCGGTCCGC
>JAFWWR010000015.1 GCA_017518025.1 Clostridia bacterium | reverse complement strand
TTACATTATTACAATCCTTTCGGGAAATCAGATTACGTTTCACTTTTATCAAACGAACGCCGGAAAGTCAAGAAAAAACCGCGGGCACCGCCCGCGGTTTTTGATGATACTGCTGAGAAAAACCCACGGTTTTTCTCAATATCTTCCAATCCGCTCCACCGGAATCGGGATGAAGTCAGCGTCGTCGCGGAGGCGGTAGTCGCCTGCCGTCGGGTCGACGAAGAACGGGTTTTCCGTCAGCGGATACACGGCGCTGTTCTCCATCCTGGTACCGAATCTGACGGAACGGTCGGAGAACTGTTCGTTGCCGCCCGCATCGATCCTCTCCTGCGAGATGATCATGGCGTTGCCGTAGATCTCGTCGTAGGACGGATTTCTCGCGAAATCCGGATCGTCCGCGGCTCCCGCCTCGCCGTCGTTTTCATACTTGATCCGCGCCAGGACCGGGAAGTGCGACGCCCACAGCTCGTTCCGGAACGGCACGAGCTCCAGGATCATTATCCATTCCGGATCCATGACCTTCTCCCCTTCCGCGTAATCGAAATCGCCGCCGATGTGGATCTCCGCCTTCGAATCCGCCCGGGGGGAGATCATCAGGTTGTCGTGGATCTTGTTGTCGCGCCCGCCGTTGGTGAACACACAGTGATTCGCTATATCGTAGAATATATTGCCGTAGATCTCCTGTCCGGACTGGCCGTCGTCGAGGTAAACTCCGAGGGAAACGTGTCCCTCCTCCGGCGTGCCTACGTTGCAGATCAGATTATACCGCACCACCGATCCGTAGCCGGCAAGATTGCGTCCCGCGTATATGGCGCCGTAGTCGCTCTGCTGGGTCACCACGTCGTGGATGTAGTTGTACTCCACGGTAACGTAGTTCGACGCCCAGATGTACTCGCTGTAGACCACCGCGCTGTTGGCGGAGTTGCACATCTCGTTGTGAGAGACCGTAATGCCGCATCCTCCGGCGTAGACCGCGGGCATCATGGTCTTGCCGATGGAGCCGAAACGGTCAAACAGACAGTTGTCTATAACAGATTCTCCCCTGGTCAGCGTTTCTCTGTCGCCGGAACGCAGGTCGATGGCTCTGTATCCGATCTCGTAGAACTCGCATCCGCGGAACTCGATGTGATCTCCCCGAATATCTACGCCGTAGTGGTAAACGTCACGGAACGTGCATCTGTCGAACAGGATATGGCTCACCGCGGAGGCGTTGATCACGTCGCCGGTACTGTACGCGAAGTCGAGTCCCCTGAACGTCAGATGATCCGCGCCGTCGATCCTCATGACAGAATCGTACATACCTATGGTGTAATCCTCCGCGGGGTCCATAACGTAGAGCGTGGCGGTGTTCTTGTCTATGTAGTACTCGTCAGGCCGGTCAAGCTCGTCCGGTATGTTATAGAAATAGAAGTACGGGTTCGGCGCTCCCGCGTACTGGAAGATGTGGATGCCGTAGCCGTTTACCGTGGGGGTGATGAAACCGGTTTCGGGGTCGTAGTAGAGGACCGGTCCGTCGGACGCAGCCCAGTCGTATTTGTAGTACCCGAACATCCTCATATCGTCGACGTTGTGATAACTGTTTACCTTTTTTCTGAGCGGGGACATGAGCGTCATGCTCCGCTCGTCTTCAGAGATGGACAGGACCATATCGGTGAAGGCGTCGACTCCGTTGTCGAGCTTGTTTGGCCAGCGGGCGAGATCGAGCCGTTCACTGCCCGCGAACAGGTTGTTCGTCTCGCCGAGGGACGACGGATCGACTCCGCGGGACGTAAGGTCCGCCTTTTTGATCCGGTCGACGGATCCCGCCGGGAACATCTCCTTTTCGGCTCCGGTCAGCTCTGCGAACTCCCCGAGAGGAATGGTGACGCCCGCGCTGAACGTCACGTCGCCGTCGCCGTACTTGCAGTAGACGACGGGGCTCGCCTCGGTACCGGAATCCTCGGCGGTGAACGTCAGGTTCTGCGGAGCGGCGTAGACTCCCGCCTTGAAAGCCACCACTATCTCACCCTCGGGACGGGATGTGTCCGCCTTTATCTCACGGACCAGATCGCGCGCCCTCTCAAACGTCGCCACGGGCAGATCGAAGGTGCCGGGATTGCTGTCGCTTCCATCCGTCGCCACGTACACGTCCGCGTCGGTGACGAGCGGGTACTCCGGTTCCGTGTACTGACTTATCGCGTGAGGGGTGTTGTACGCCAGCGGCTTCTCGCCGAAGGCGTCGTCGAATCTCTTGAGGATCGCCGCGAACTGCTCCCGGGTGGCATTGCCCCGGGGGTCGAGCAGGTCCTTGTCTCCGGATTTCACTCCTCCGATGAGGCCCTTCCCCGTAGCCCATGCAAGTGCACCCTTCGCGTAACTGTGGGCCTTAGACGAGTCCGGGAACTTCGAGAGGTCTCCCGACGCCGTCACGTCGTATCCCTTGAAGTCCGCGTAGCGGTAAAGCATCGTCGCC
>JAFWWR010000165.1 GCA_017518025.1 Clostridia bacterium | reverse complement strand
TCCGTGACGACAACGGCGCGGCACTTGACACCGTGACGGTGGTCGGCCCGAAAAACGTGGTGAGCTCCGTGGCGAAAGCCCAGGTTTCCGTGGACGCCTCCGGGAAGACGGCGACTTTCACCTCCCGACTCCCCGTGACCCTCGCGGACTCCGAAGGCAAGGAGATCGCCTCCGATAAGCTCATGTATCTCAAGTGTTCCCCCATGGAGATCGGAGTCGTGGTGCCGATTTACGTGACTAAAGAGATCGAGATCCCTGTGGGATTCAAATACGGATATTTCGAGGACGGATCGAACGTCAGGGTGACGGCGACGCCGTCGGTTCTGACGGTAAGAGGGAGCGAGAGCGACCTGAATTCAGCTTCCGCCGTAAAACAGATCGTCGTCGACGAGAAGAAGATCGAGGGAAGATCGTACTCCGTGACGGTCACCCCGGAGCTTGCCGCCGGTCTGACGCTGATCTCTCAGCCCGCTGAGGTCACGGTCAACGTGGAGATCACGGACAGCACGCTTGTGACCAAGGATTACACCGTCGAAAATATCACCGCCACGGGCGCAAAGAGCGGACTGAAGTACTCCGTCGTCGACACGTCCGCCACGGTGACGCTGCGGGGCAACTCGAAGAAGCTCGCCGCCATAGACGACGAGGACGTGACCCTTGAAGTGGACCTCACCGGATATGACGAGAGCAGCAAAGGCACCGTGAGCTGCAAGGCGAGCGTGCTGATCGACAGCGAGGGCGCGGACGGTGTGTTCGAAGTGGGAGAGTACACGGTGCAGGTCAAGATAGGATGATGGAGACCCGAGGAACTCTGAAGATCATAACCGACAGCGTTTCGGTCCCGCTCGCTTCGCTGAGACAAGGCGAATCGCCGGACGGCAGGGCGGAGGAGGCGGTATCGAAAAGACTGAGGCGGATCGTCGGAAGACCTCCGTCACGGTTGATGATACATAAAAAGTCCGTCGACGCCAGACGGCGCGGGGACGTGAAGCTGGTCTACTCCTTTTGCGCCGGATTCGACGGTTTGACGGAGAGAGAGCGTCGCGCTCTCGCGGACTCCGGGATGAGGGAATACAGCCCCGCCGTTTTCGAGGCGGAACCGGGCAGGGAAAAACTCCGCGGCCGCGTTTCGGTGGTCGGCTTCGGCCCCGCCGGGATGTTTGCCGCTCTCGCCCTCTCGGAAGCGGGATACCGACCCGCGGTGTACGAGAGGGGCTCGTCCCCCGACGAAAGAGTGAGGAAAGTTTCTTCGTTCCTTCGGGGCGGCGGATTTGACTGCAATACCAACGTACAGTTCGGCGCCGGCGGCGCCGGTACGTTTTCAGACGGAAAACTGACGACCAGGATCAACGATCCTCTCGTCTCTTACGTTTTGTCCCGTCTTCGCCGTTTCGGTGCGCCCGACGACGTTGAGTGGAAGGCGAGGCCCCACGTGGGCACCGACGTCCTGCGCGGCGTGGTGTCGAATATCGACTCCCATATCCGCAGGTCCGGCGGCGACGTGATCTACGACACGAAAGTGACTTTTTCGGACGGCGCTTTTCACGCCGGCGGCGAAAAGCTCGCCGGGCCGGTCATCCTTGCGGTGGGACACAGCGCCAGAGACACGTATTCGGAGCTGATGGCGGGCGGTTTCACCGTCGAGCCGAAGCCCTTTTCCGTGGGCGTGAGGATCGAGCACCTGCAGTCCTGGCTCGACCGCGCCATGTTCGGTGATCTCGCCGGAGATCCGTCCCTCGGCAGAGCGGAGTACGCTTTCTCCCTCCGGGAGGGCGACCGCGGCGTCTATACGTTCTGTATGTGTCCCGGAGGAGTGGTGGTCCCCTCCTCGAGCGATTTCGGCGAGATCGTGACAAACGGAATGAGCAACAGGAGCCGGGACGGCAGAAACGCCAACGCCGCCCTGGCGGTGTCGGTACTGCCGGCGGATTTCGGTTCGACCCCGGCAGGGGGGATAGAATACCAGCGCCGGCTCGAGAGGGCGGCGTTCCGCGCCGGAGGCGGAGACTTCCGGGCGCCGGTCCAGCTTGTGGGCGACTTTCTTGACGGAAGGCCGTCGACGGGCACGGGTAAGATCGGGCCGACGTACATGGACGGCAACGTCACCCCCGCCGACCTGCGATCCCTGCTTCCCGACGGAATCGGAAATATGTTAGAGAAGGGCATTTGCGCGTTTGACAAAAAACTCCCCGGATTTGCCGATCCGGAAGCTCCGCTTACCGGATTTGAGACGAGAACGTCCGCTCCGGTCCGCATCCGGAGGAACGGGACCCTCGAGGCCCTGGGAGTGAGTGACGTTTACCCCTGCGGCGAAGGCGCCGGTTACGCCGGCGGTATCGTCAGCGCGGCGGTGGACGGTCTGCGCGCCGCAAAAGCCGTTATAAACAGATATTCCCCGGCGTGATCGCCGGACGTTTTTCGGAGAGTGAGAAGATGGAACAGCTTGCGCGGATAATAGATACCGACGGCGGTACCGCTCTGATCGAGGCGGAGAGATCCTCCATGTGCGAGGGCTGCTCCGGCAAGGAATGCGGCGCGTCCTGCGCCATGAGCGGGATCTTCGGTTCGGGCAAGTCCATGAGGACGAAAGCCCGGAACGGCGTCGGCGCTCTTCCCGGCGATCTCGTCGAGGTGGAGTCTTCATCCTCCACCGTCCTCGGCCACGCGTTCCTTCTTTTCATCATGCCGATACTCATCTGCGGCGCCTGCTTTTTCGCGGGGAGGCGGATTTTCTCCTCCGAACTCTGGGGGGCGGTCGCGGCTGTCGGAGGACTCGTTCTCTCCGGCGTGATACTGTTCGTTATCGAGAGGGCCGTGTCGAGACGGGCTCCGTCGGTCACGATCAGGAGGATAGTGCGGCGGGCGTCGGACGGCGCCGCCGCGGATAATACCAACGAAAGGACCGGCAGCGGTGATGAATCGTGACGCAAGAATAAAATGGCAGGTCAGAGCGACCGCCGATGAGATAAAGAACGACGAGACGGTCGCGGAGATCGCAGGATCGCTGTCGCTCTCTCTTCCCACCGCCCGCCTTCTCGTCGACAGAGGATGCGACACGCCGGAGGCGGCGGAGAGATTTCTCGGCAAGAGGGAAGAGCAGCTTTACGACCCGTTTCTGATGAAGGACATGGATCTCGCCGTGGAGCGGATCTGCCGCGCCCTTGATCTGGGCGAGCGGATCGTCATCTACGGCGACTACGACGTTGACGGAGTCACCTCCGTCTCCGCGCTGAAACTGTACCTCGACTCAAAAGGCGGGGACGTGGGATACTATATACCCAAACGAGACACGGACGGTTACGGCGTTTCCATGGGGGCCATCGAACGGCTCGCCGCCGAGGGATGCGATCTGATCATCACCGTCGACACCGGGATCACCGCCGCCGAGGAAATAAAAAAGGCGAAAGAACTCGGTATGGACGTCGTCGTCACCGACCATCATGAATGTCAGGACGTCCTCCCCGCCGCCGAGGCGGTGGTCAATCCGAAAAGGAGCGACTGCGGGTACCCGTTCTGCGAGTTGGCGGGCGTCGGCGTAGTGTTCAAGCTCATGTGCGCCCTCGAATCGTCCCTTTGCCCGGACGATTCCATGGCGGAGTGCGTCAGACGGATCGCGCGGGAGTACTGCGACCTGGTCGCCATCGGCACCATTGCGGACGTAATGCCCGTGGTGGACGAAAACCGGCTCATCATCAGCTACGGCCTCTCCCTCATCGAGCGGGGGACCCGTCCGGCGATCGAGGAGCTTATCGAGACTGCCGCTTCCGAGAGCAAGCGGAACGTAAAAAGGAAGATCACAGCCGGATTCATCGGCTTTACCGTTGCGCCGAGGATCAACGCCGCCGGGCGCATCAGAGACGCGTCCATCGCGGCGGAACTGTTCCTCACCGACGACCGCGACGAGGCGAGACGGCTCGCCGAAAACCTGTGCGCCATCAACAAGGAGCGGCAGGAGATCGAAAACGAGATAATCGAGGTCGCCTACGCGAAGATCGCCGCCGAGCACGATTTCGAGCACGATCCGGTGATCGTCCTTGACGACGAAACGTGGCACCACGGCATCATCGGGATCGTCGCGTCCCGCATAACGGAGAAATACGGCCTTTCGTCCATCCTCATCTCCTTTGAGGGAGGCGGAGACCGCGGAAAGGGCTCCGGACGGAGCGTCAAGGGCGTCAATCTGGTGGAAGCGCTGGCCTCCTGTTCCGATCTGCTCGAAAAATACGGCGGCCACGAGCTCGCCGCGGGCCTCACCGTGAAGCGGGAAAACCTCGACGCCTTCAAAAAGCGGATCAACGACTTCGTCAGGGAAAAACTGAAGGACGCCGAGGGCGGCGGAGAGCCGGTCATGGAGGCGGACCTGGAGCTGACCCCCGACGACGTCACCATGGAGCTGGCTGAGGAGCTTTATCTCCTCGAGCCCTTCGGCACGTCGAATCCGTCTCCCGTTTTCGCCATGAGCGGCCTGTTCATCGCGGACGAAAGCTCCGTGGGCGGCGGCAAACACACACGCCTGCAGCTCAAGAGGGAGAATATGACGGTGACCGCCATGTGCTTCCGCAAGAGCATCGCCGATATCGACCTTTATCCCGGCGACGTCGTCGACGTCCTTTTCGGGCTCGATATAAACGAATTCCAGGGCGTCCGGACTCTCCAGATGATCGTGAAGGACGTGCGCCTCATCGACGAGCGCTACGCCGCGGAGATGCGCGAGCGCGCGATCTACGACGCCGTGACGGCGGGCGAGGGCCTGTCGCCGGAGCTGACGGACGCGGAAAGAGCGGATTCTCTTCCCGAGAGGGACGATTTCACCGCCGTCTACACCGTGCTGAAAAGGGAACTGCGCGTGGAACACCGGGTGTACAGCATCCGCGCCCTGCGCCACCTTCTCATGACGAAGGGGTATAATATCCCATACGTCAAGCTCAAGGCGATCATCATGATCTTCAGGGAACTGAACGTGGTGGGCGTGGAGGATACGGACCGGGGCGACGAGGTCTACGAGTTCAGTTACGTTTTCGTCAAGAACAAGACCTCCCTCGACAAGTCCGGGATACTGAAAAAAATGAGAAACGAACTGCGGCCGGGCTGATCCGGCCGGATAACAGGAGTTTATATGTCGGAACTTCAGATAATGGAAAACGAAAACAGCGATCTTTCTATGATCTCGAAGCTTTTCACCATCATGGAGTCAAGCGAGAAGATCTACGACGTGGGAAAGATCAAGGAGGCGTTCCTCCGGGCGCGGGAGCTCCACGAGGGGCAGTTCCGCGTCAGCGGCGACCCGTATATCTCCCATCCCGTCGCCGTGGCGGAGATCGTGGCTTCGCTGGGCCTTGACACGGACTCCATCTGCGCCGCTCTGCTTCACGACACCATCGAGGACTGCGGCGACAAAACCAGTATCGACGACGTAAGAGAACGGTTCGGCGACGAGGTGGCGACTCTGGTCGACGGTTTGACGAAGATCAGGGATATCAATATCGTCGACAAAGAGGAGACCCACATCGAGAACATCAGAAAGATGCTTCTCGCCATGTCCCGGGACGTCAGAGTCATTTTTATAAAACTCTGCGACCGGCTCCACAATATGAGGACCCTGGACGTAAAATCCGAGGAGAAGAGACGGACCACGGCGCTGGAGACCATGCACGTCTACGCGCCCCTGGCGCACCGTCTCGGTATGCAGAGGATCAAGCAGGAGCTTGAAAATCTCGCGCTGCAGTATCTCGACCCCATCGGCTACGAAGAAGTCAGCGAGGACATCAAGAAGAAATACGGTGAGAACGCCGATTTCATCGAGAACGCCCGGTCGGTCATCGCAAAAAAACTTGAAGAATACAACATACACTTCACTCTCGAGGGGCGCGTCAAAACGGTGTATTCCATCTACCGCAAGATGTTCAACCAGAACAAGAGCTTCGACGAGATCTACGACTTCTACGCCATCCGCATCATCGTGGACACGGAGCTCGAGTGCTATACCGCCCTCGGTATCGTCCACGAGATGTTCCGCTCCATCCCGGGGCGCTTCAAGGACTACATCTCCACCCCGAAACCCAATATGTACCAGTCGCTCCACACCACGGTCATCGGCCGGGACGGAGTTCCCTTCGAGGTGCAGATAAGGACCCGTGAGATGCACCAGGTGGCTGAATACGGTATCGCCGCTCACTGGAAGTACAAGACCGGCGCGGAGAGCCGTGAGGAGATCGACGAAAAGCTGT
>JAFWWR010000164.1 GCA_017518025.1 Clostridia bacterium | reverse complement strand
GATGAAATCACAGCAGTATGAAGCTGAACTGCTGGCGGCGGAAAAGGCTAACCGCGCCAAGACGGAGCTGTTAGCTTCCGTGAGCCATGAGATGCGCACACCGATGAATGTGATCATCGGCCTGGATAAGATCGCTTTAAGTGAACCCGGTATCTCTGATACGACTAAAGATCATCTGGAAAAGATCGGACGCAGTGCTGATCACATGCTTGGGCTGATCAACAACATCCTGGAAATGAATCAGCTGGACAAGACCCGCGGCAGCGAGTATGACAGCGATGACGGTGACCGTCAGCGCGTTTTCCGCGATCCACGCGAACATGGCTTCTGACTCCTTTCTCTTACCGGAGCGGCGGGCGGAAAAACTATTCCGGCCGCCGCTCCGCGATGTCAGATCTTTACTTCCTGAGTGAGCTTCGTGGCTTCCCTGTACTTCCTTATGAAGAGCATGTAGATCATCGCTCCGAGAAGCAGGAAGGAAGCGATCAGTCCGGTAACATTGACCGCGGTCCCGGCGCCCGAAGAAAGATTGCCGGTGACAAGATTGCCGAACCGGTTGATCATGAGCGCGATCGCATAGGCGAATCCGCACTCGTACAGGATGGCGAACCAGGTCCATCCCGCGTTGTTCATCTCACGTCTGATGGCACCGATAGCGGCGAAGCAGGGCGCGCAGAGGAGGTTGAAGACCAGGAAGGAGAATCCGGCGATCTTCGTCGCGAAGGAGGCGGCGATGCCTGTCCAGTCTCCGTAGAGGATGCCCATCGTGCCGACGATGTTCTCCTTGGCTACAAGTCCGGTGACAGACGCGACCGCGGCCTTCCAGTTGCCCCATCCGAGCGGTGCGAAGATCCATGCGATGCCCTTGCCCGCGTAGGCGAGGATCGACGAACCCATCTCATCCTCCGAGAGCATGCGGAAGGTCCCTTCGACCCATCCGAAGAAGGAGGTGAACCATACGACGATCGTCGACAGGAGTATGATCGTTCCGGCCTTCTTGATGAAGGACCAGCCGCGCTCCCATGTCGAACGGAGAACGTTGCGGAAGGTGGGAAGATGGTAGGCGGGGAGCTCCATCACGAAGGGAGCGGGGTCTCCCGCGAATTTTTTTGTCTTCTTGAGCATGACGCCCGAGATTATGATCGCAGCCATGCCGATGAAATACGCCGAAACGGATATCCAGGCCGACCCGCCGAAGAGAGCTCCGGCGACCATCGCGATGAAGGGAAGCTTGGCCCCGCAGGGGATGAAGGTCGTCGTCATGATCGTCATACGGCGGTCGCGTTCGTTCTTGATTGTCCTCGACGCCATGATGCCGGGGATGCCGCATCCGGTCCCGACGAGCATCGGTATGAAGGATTTGCCCGAAAGGCCGAATTTTCTGAAGATCCTGTCGAGGACGAAGGCGATGCGGGCCATGTATCCGCAGCCCTCAAGGATAGCGAGCAGGAAGAAGAGGACGAGCATCTGGGGAACGAATCCCAGCACGGCGCCGACGCCGGCGACGATGCCGTCCTGGATCAGTCCGTAGAGCCATTCGGGGACTTTAGGATTTCCTTCTCCGTCCAGAAGCAGTTTGTCGATGAGAGCCGGGATGCCGGGCACCCACACGCCGTCATCGGCGGGATCGGGCTCGTCAAATCCCTTCTCCCCGAAGTAGGAGACGGCTTCCCTGAATGTCATTCCGTTCGTCGACTCTTCGTCGGCGCCGGACGGGACGGTATCGAAATATACGGTGACCGTCGATACCTCAAGAGTTTCCTCGTCTGTCACGTCGACCGTCGCCGACGCCTTGTCGGAGGTGAATCCCTTTATCTCTGCGAGCAGCGCGTCAGCGTCGAAAGACTCGTCTTCGGTGTCGAATTCGAATCCGAAAGCCGCTAGCGCATTTGACGCGGCAGAGTAATCGTCAGCCTTTTCCGCCGCCTGCTTCGACCCGATGCCGAACAGGTGGTATCCTTCTCCGAAGAGCCCGTCGTTGGCCCAGTCGGTCGCCATCGTTCCGGGAGCTCCCGGCGCCATTGCAAGGAAGTAGACGAGGAACATCACGAGGGCGAAGATCGGAAGGCCGAGCCAGCGGTTGGTGACGATCTTATCGATCCTGTCGCTCTTCGTGAGCTTCCGCTCCTTCTTCTTTTTGAAGCATCCCTTTATTACTTCGGCGATGTAGATGTATCTCTCGTTGGTGATTATGCTCTCGGCGTCGTCGTCGAGCTCGGCCTCCGCCGCTTTGATGTCCTCTTCGATGTGGGCGAGAAGCTCAGGCGCGAGCTTCAGCTGTTCGAGGACCTTCTCGTCGCGCTCGAAGATCTTTACGGCGTACCATCTCTGCTGCTCCTCGGGAAGTCCGTGGACCGCAGCCTCCTCGATGTGGGCGAGGGCGTGCTCGACGGCTCCGGAGAACTTGTGCAGAGGTACCGTCTTTCCGTTCTTCGCGGCTTTTATCGCCGCCTCCGCGGCTTCTGCGATCCCCGTCTCCCTGAGTGCGGAGATCTCGACTACCGGACATCCGATCTGACGGGACAGTTCGGCAAGATCTATCCTGTCCCCTTCTTTTTTGACCAGATCGATCATATTGATCGCGACGACGACCGGAATGCCCAGCTCGGTTAGCTGAGTGGTGAGATAAAGGTTTCTCTCCAGGTTTGTGCCGTCGACTATGTTGAGGATGGCGTCGGGCCTTTCCCCGATCAGGTAGTTCCTCGCGACGACTTCCTCGAGGGTGTACGGGGAGAGCGAGTAGATGCCGGGAAGGTCGGTGATTATGACGCCGTCATGCTTCTTCAGTTTTCCTTCCTTTTTTTCAACAGTGACTCCCGGCCAGTTCCCAACGAACTGATTGGAACCGGTGAGTGCGTTGAACAGCGTGGTCTTTCCGCTGTTGGGGTTGCCCGCCAGGGCGATCCTGATATCCATGATTCCTTATTCCTTTCCGATTCCCGGGCGGTTATCCATTGCTAACCTTTGCCCGAAAAAAATAATCTGTGATTATTCGACTTCGATCATTTCCGCGTCTGCTTTGCGGATCGACAGCTCGTAGTTCCTCACCGTGACCTCGATGGGATCTCCGAGCGGCGCGACCTTGCGCACGTAGACGGGGGTGCGTTTCGTGATGCCCATGTCCATGATGCGGCGCTTGACCGCGCCCTCTCCGTGAAGCTTCACGACGACGGCTGTCTCGCCGATTTTGACGTCTCTGAGTGTTTTCACTGAATTATTCCTCCTTGAATAGTTTCAAACCATGATTTTCCTCGCAAGACCGTCGTTTATGGCGATCCTCGATTCCTTGACCTTGACAATGACATTTCCACCGAGCGAATTGATGACCGTCACCGTCCCTCCGACGTTGAAGCCGAGGTTTTCAAGGTGCTGTTTTACTTCGGGCGTCCCGCCGATCTTCTTTATGATCTGCGGTTCGCCTTTTTCCGCCAGACAAAGCGGCAGCATGTTGCTCCTTCTCCTTCCTTCCTTTCGCCCGCGCCTCGTCCGGCTTCAGGCACAAGAATATAGTTAGCACCCGCTAACCGCATAATATTATAGTTAACCGTCGTTAATTTGTCAAGAGTTTTTCGCAAAAAAAAACAGATTTGTTCCAGTATCTTACGCGAAAGCTGTCATCCGGGCGGCGGTCATTCCCGGTGAATTGTCTGCACCTGCAAAAAAAAGATATTGATTTTTTTATTCCGCGGGGTTATAATGATATAATAAAGATAATACAGCAGGGGGGAACGGCCGTGGAAGACAAGATCATGGAATCGGGAGAGATGTACCTCGAGACGATACTCATCCTTTCCATAAGAAAAAATCTCGTGAGATCCATCGATATCGCAGAATATATGAAATTTTCAAAGCCGGCGGTCAGCCGCGCCGTAGGCAAGCTGAAGGAGTCGAAGTGCATAATCGTTGACCCGGACGGATACATTGCCCTCACCGAGAAGGGCCGGGGGATCGCCGAGAAGATCTATGAGCGGCACACGACGCTGACAGAGATGCTCATAAGGCTGGGGGTCGATCCCGACACCGCGGCGAAGGACGCCTGCAAGATCGAGCACGACATCAGCGACGAGTCATTTGAAGCGATAAAAAAAACGTATCAGTGAATGACGCTGCGACACGAAAGGGGCTGCATGCAGTCCCGCGAAAAAAAGCGACACCCGAAGAAAGATCGGGTGCCCCTTTTTTTTTTCTATAACATCCGGCCGTCCTCTTTCGAGAACGGCCGGCCTGCGGAGCGGTATTTAAGGCAATACCGCACAATTCGCGTGCGTGTATTGGCGAGAGATTTTTGTGCCTGTTTTGACTGAGAAATCGCAGGAAAACAGGCGGTTTTTGGGTTTCGTTCTTTGAACGAAACCTGATTTCGACGTCATAACAGGCGCAAAAAGAGCCGTCAATGACGCGACGCGAAATCCGTGACGGATTTCGCCGTTGAATTGTGCGGTATTGCCTTAAGGCAGAGCCCTCCCGCCGGAAGTCTCAGCCCGTTATGAATTCGACGGGGATCGATTCAGCCATATGCGCGGCTCCGGCAAAGCTCGGATGCAGGTGGTCGCCGCTGTCGTATTCGGGAAGCATGCGGGAGTGATCGGCCGGATCCCATACGGCGCGCTCGAAGT
>JAFWWR010000163.1 GCA_017518025.1 Clostridia bacterium | reverse complement strand
GTATGTCCCGGGAGGATCAAGCTCTCCCATCCCGCGATATGTTCGAATACTAAAAGGGTCAGTTGTAAACATCTGCTTCCCCCGTCATCGCATTTTCGTTATCAGAGAGCGTTTGTACAAGAGTCCTCACAAAAAAGTCAGGCGCGAAGTATTTCGCGCCTTTTTATAAAAGTTTTTGCGGGGGTCCGGGGGAGCTTTTTTCAAAAAGTCCCCCGGATATAATCAAATCTCTTCCTTAAATTTCAGATCCGATCCGATGAAGGGCACCTCGGCGAAGGCGCGGGGGTCTTTCCGGACGAGGTAGTCGATATAGCTCTCCACCGCTTTTGCGGTGAGCACGTAACCCATGGGGTCCAGATGCGATCCCGTGTAGAAGAACTCCTTATACTCCTCCGTCTGCGCCGGGAAGTACTCGTAGAAATCGAGCAGATAGGTATGGCGGAACACCTTCGTCATATCCCGCAGGAGATCCCGGTGCGTCTCGCGGATCCCGTCGAGGCCGTCGTCCTCCTTCGGCATGGACATGAGGAAAAACCGCGCCCGGGGCTGTATCTTTTTCAGCCGCGAGATGATCCTGCCGTAGTACCCGGCGAAGTTCTCCGGGTTCTTCTCCGGCTCGTCCGGATGGATATCGCCGACGGAGCCCGGCTCCCAGCGGCAGTAGATCAGATCGTTCACTCCCAGGGCGATGATATACGCCTGCGCGGCGTATTTCGGATCCCAATACCCCATGGAATCGGCGAAATCGGTCCAGTATCCCTTCGCGGTCATGCCGCCCCGGGAGAGGTTATGCACCTTCGCCCCCGTGTCCCGGGCGATGAACTGCCCCCAGGAGTACTCGAACATGTCGTGGTATCCGTTCTCGCCGTCCTCCCGCTTCGACTCGAACTCGCCGGAGGAGAGACTGTCGCCGATGCACGCGACGGTGCGGAAAATGGCGGAAAAGCCGCCGTTCGGGACGACTCTGTCCAGCGGTTTTTCATTTTCGTCGAATCTGAACGTCTCACAAAGATCCATGATATGCGATCCTCCGTTTTCGTCTTCGTTTTCGCCGCGGCACACCGGGTCGCCGTGATAGCGGAGGCCAGTCCCGATGAAGGGCACCTCCGCGAAGGCCCGCGGATCACGTCTTATATGGCGGTCAATGAGCCGCGCCACGGCCCGCGCCATGAAAATATACCCCATGGGGCTCATGTGGTCGCCCATAAAGAGCGCCCGGTGCTCCTCCTCGTAAATGAGGGGGAACTCCTCGAACATATCGAGCAGATACGTGTTCGGGAACAGCCCGCACATCTCCCGAAGCAGGTCACGGTGCGCCTTGCGGGTCAGCACCGCCGGATTCTCCTCCGCGCTGTGGCGAGGCGTCGCCATGAGGAAAAACCGCGCCCGGGGCTCGATCTCCCGGAATTTCGAGATTATCCACCCCAGATTCCCCGCGAAATTCCGCCCGTTTTTCTCCGGCTCGTCCGGGAAGACCTCGTCCACCGTGCCGAGCTCGCCTCCGTAGGTGAACAGATCGTTGATCCCCAGGGCGATGACGTAGGCCTGACACGCCGCCGCCGGGCTGAAAAAGCCCATCTGATCCGCCCAGCCGTCCCGGAATTCCCGGGCGGTCATGCCGTCCCGGGCCATGTTCGTCACTCTGATCCCGTACATCCGTCCGAGATACGCGCCCCAGGAGTATTCGCGCATATCGTGGAATCCAGGCGAGCCGTCGGCTGCCCGGGACTCGAATTCGCCGGCGGACAGGCTGTCGCCCACCACCGCGAGAGTGCGGAATATGGAGGAAAAGGCCCCCTCGGGGACCGTCCTCAACGCGCCGCAGAGCGCTTTTTTGTTTTTCTTTTCGTTATCCATCAGTACGCGTCCACTTCCGCCATGTACTCCGCTCCGTGAGCGGCGATGAACTCTTTTCTCGCCGGCAGGTCGTCTCCGAGAAGGGTCTCGAAGATGTACGCCGTCTTCTCCGCGTCCGCTTTTGTGACTCGGACGAGGCGGCGGGTCGCGGGATTCATGGTGGTCTCCCACATCATGTCCGGCTCGTTCTCGCCGAGGCCCTTGGACCGCTGGAGTACGTATTTTTTGTTCTCCGCCTCGAGGTTTTTCACCATTTCGTTTTTCTCCGGCTCGTTGTACGCGAAGAGAGAGCCGTCCTTGACCTTGATCTCGTAAAGCGGCGATTCCGCGATATAGACGCGGCCCTCGTCGATGAGGGTGGGCAGCAGACGGTAGAACATGGTCAGCAGAAGAGTCCGGATCTGGAAGCCGTCCTCGTCCGCGTCGGTGCAGATGATGATCTTCGCCCAGCGGAGAGACGCGAGATCGAAGTCCACCATCTTTCCCTTGACCTTGCCCTTCAGCTCCACGCCGCAGCCCAGGATCTTCAGCAGGTCCACGATGATATCGCTCTTGAAGATGCGGTCGTAGGTGGCTTTGAGGCAGTTCAGGGTCTTGCCCCGTACCGGGATGATGGCCTGGAACTCCGCGTCGCGGCCCAGCTTGCAGGAGGTGAGCGCGGAGTCGCCCTCCACGATGTATATCTCCCGCCTTTCCGGGTCCTTCGACCGGCAGGGCACGAATTTTTCTATTCTGTTCACGCCCTCCGTGCTGCCGGAGAGCTTTTTCTTCAGGTCGATCCTCGCCTTTTCAGACTGCTCGCGGGAACGCTTGTTCACAAGCACCTGATTCAGGAATTTTTCCGTGTCCGCGGGGTTCTCCGCGAAGTAGATCTCCAGCTTTTCCTTCAGGAAGGCGGTCATCGCCTCGGCGATGAAGGAGTTGTTTATCGCCTTTTTCGTCTGGTTGGCGTAGGAGGTCTGGGTGGACACGCTGTTGGAGACAAGGATCAGGCAGTCCTCGATGTCGGGGAAGGTGATCTTCGACTCGTTCTTGTTGTATTTGCCCATGGCGCGGAGTTTTCTGTCCACGGCGAAGGTGAAGGCGGTCTTCACCGCCCGGTCCGGGCTCCCGCCGTGCTCGAGATAACTGGAGCAGTGGTAGTATTCCAGCGCCTGCACCGTCTTCGACATACAGAACGCCACGTCGCATTTCAGCTTGTAGTCCGGCAGGTCCTCTCTGTCGCGGCCCTTGGTCTCCAGGTGCCACTCGGTGATCTTCGTCTCCGCGGTGTCGCCCGCCAGCTCCGCGATGTAATCCGTGATGCCGTGCTCGTAGTAGAACTCCGACTCCTCGAACTGCTTGCCCTCGGTCTGCCAGCGGAAGATGAAGCGGATGCCGGGGTTGACCACCGCCTGGCGCTTCAGCATATCGTCGTAATAGGATTTCGGTATATCTATGTCGGTGAACACCTCAAGGTCCGGCTTCCACCGCTGGACCGTGCCGACCCGTCTTTCCTTCTTTTCAAGGGGGCGGACCGAGAGCTTTCCCACGGGATCGCCCTTCCGGAACTCCATGGAGGACACGTTTTCGCCGTCGTAGGAGTCCACGAAGAACCACTCGCTTGAATACTGGGTGGCGCAGGCGCCGAGGCCGTTGAGCCCCAGCGAGAACTCGTAGGCGGCGCCGTCGCTGTTGTTGTCGTATTTGCCGCCGGCGTAGAGCTCACAGTAGATCAGCTCCCAGTTGAACCGTTTTTCCGCCTCGTTCCACCCCAGGGGGATGCCGCGGCCGAAGTCCTCCACCATCAGCGATTTGTCGGTGAAGGCGGTGATGATGATCTTCGAGCCGTAGCCCTCTCTCGCCTCGTCCACGGAGTTGGAGAGGATCTCGAAAACGGAATGCTCGCACCCCTCGAGGCCGTCGGAGCCGAAAATGACCGCCGGTCTTTTTCTGACTCTGTCGGCGCCCTTCAGGGCGGTGATCGACTGGTTGTTATACTGAGCCGGTTCCTGTTTTTTTGCCATTTTGTCTCAAATCCTTTCGTGATATGGCCGTCAGCGGCGTTTTCTCGGTCGAGTCGCCGGGATGCGGGACCTGAGTTT
>JAFWWR010000162.1 GCA_017518025.1 Clostridia bacterium | reverse complement strand
TGTTCTTGCCGTAATAGATGGCCATGTCGGAATCTTCCGGATAATATGCGGCGTTGTAACCGTACTGATAGTGGCCGTTATCGTCGGGAGAGTTGAAGAAATAGTGTCCCCTCAGATATTCTCCGGTCTCCACGTTTTTGCCGATCGCGTAGTACATTACCTCTCCCCCTTCGGAGTCTCCCTCTTTGGCGGGCGCGCCGCTGTAAAGCAGGGCAAGCTGTCCCATGAAGCCGTCCAGCGGGCCGTAGAACTTCGTGGGATCCTCAAGCTCATCGGACGGATCGCCCAGCTCGGGATGCTCCTCCGGATCGGGGGACGCCTTGGGCGCGAGGCGCCCGTCGTAGACGTACGCGGTGTTCGGCTGGATCAGGTCGGGAGCGATGAATTCCACAGCCATGTTGAAGCCGTGCTCCTCGTCCCAGGAGAAGTAGAACTTCGCGGTATCCTTGATCTGTTGCAGCTTGTCCACGGTGACGCCTCTCGGCCTCTTCACTCCGTCGCAGAGCTCCGCCTTCGGTGCCAGCACGCGGACGTACTCCCCCTCGGAGATAACGCCGTCCTTGACGACCTTCGATGAGTCGACCTTCCGGACGTCGAACTGAATATCGCAGGTCTGGTCCGCGAACATGGCGTCCTCCGGCTCCACGTACGTGCCGCCAACGAAGTAGAAACCGTAGGTGGCGTCCACGTCCTCCGCTCCGTTATCGGGGGAGTGATAAGTCAGGGAGATCGTCGTCACGGACGAGTATACGTCCGACTCGATCATGGCGTCGTACGCCGCCTTCAGGTCGGCGTAGTTGTTGACTGTGAGCGAATCCTGCCCGAAATCGAAGCGGGACGTGACGTACTCGAGAACCCACGCGGTGAACGCTTCCTCGTCGTTTATGAGGTCGCCCTGAAGGCGCTCGCTTACGTCGTAGTCGATATCCATGTATTCCGGCGGATCGGCCGGAGGAACGTTGATTTTCAGCACCACATTGCATCCTACGGTGTAGGTCCTGCCTTCGTCGTTCACGTTTTCGTTTTTCAGGACCAGGAGGACCTCGTTGCCGTCGTAACAGGCGGAGGCGTCGAACCACGCAATGTGGAACGTCCAGTTCTCGCCGAGACCGGTGACCTCGCGGTACCACGCCTCGATAACGGACTCGTCGTAGATTCTTCCCTCGAGGGTGACGACGGTCTCGTCGCTGTATTCCGCCGCCGCAGTCAGGGCGTCGGCCACATCGACCGGGATTTCCTCGTGGCAAACGGTCAGAGCGTATTTCTCCACCGCGCCGGTCTCGTAGGCGAAGGTGTCCTTGCGGATGGCGAGAGGCAGGGTCTCCGTCGTCGTCTCCCCGGTCTGGGTGTTCGTAAAGGTGACGTCCAGGTCATCCCAGATACTGTCGCCGTTGCCGCCTCCGCTGTAATCCGCTTTGATCTCCGCGAATTTTTCCGGATCAACGGTCACGGTGTATCCGACTCCGAGACTAAACAGTCCGCTGAGGAACTCGTTCATGTTTTCCTCGGTGAAGGTCCCGCTGTTGCCGAATTGAACGTCTATTTTGTCGTGGGAGACGCAGAGAACGCCGGTCAGAACGTCTTCGATCTTTTCATACATGGGATCCACGGCGTCGGGCTCAACCCTGAGGGTCACCCGGCAGCCCAGGGTAAAGATCCTGCCCGCGTCGTTCATATTA
Source organism: Clostridia bacterium (assembly GCA_017518025.1). Lineage (GTDB taxonomy): Bacteria > Bacillota > Clostridia > Oscillospirales > CAG-272 > RUG11130. Next base: position 2,324 of record JAFWWR010000162.1, on the reverse strand, counting down.
TCGTTTTTCAGCACGACGACCGCCTCGTTGCCGCCGTAAGGATCCGAGTCGTCGAACCCTGCGATGTGGAAAGTCCACCCGTCGCCGAGACCGGTGACCCCGCGGTACCAGTTCTCGACGGATAGCTCTGAATATACGGTGCCCGGGATTGTCACGACGTCGTCGCCGAAGCCTGAGATCGCCTCCGCGGCGGCTTTGACGTCATCCCGGAGATCCTCGTCGCAGACCGTCAGGGCGCAGACCTCCACTGCACCCGTTTCCTCGGCGTAAGTGTCCTTGCGGATGCCGAGGTTCACGGTTTCGGTGAGCGTCTCCCCTGTTTCCGTATTCGTAACGGTGAGCCCGATCTCGACGGAGATCCGCCCGTTTGCGGATTCGTCGTACTGCGCTTTGATCTCCGCGAACGCCGCGGAGTCGAACGCCACGGTATATCCGTCGCCGAGGTCCAGCATTCCGGCGAAGAGCGCGTTGAGGTTTTCCTCGGTGAACGTGCCGTTCCCGCCGAACTGTACGTCGATCTCTCCGTGAGCCCTGCATGCCTCGGCGGACACGACTTCCTCGACTCTCTCATACATCGGATCGGGTCTTTCGATGCTGAAAACGGCGCTCATGCTGAAGATGTACGTGCGGCCGTTCGCCACGTTTCTGAGAGCGAGGTTGACTTCGTTGCCGTCGTACCGCTTTTCGACGTCAAAGCTACCGATGAAGAATTCCCACTCTTCGGGGTCGGTGAGACCCGACGCCTCGCGGAGGTACGCCTCGATCACCTCGGGAGTGTATTCCTCGCCCTCCAGCAGGATTTCGGCGTCCCTGATGTCCTCGGTCTTCTTCAGCGCGTCCTTCGCCTCGTCGGGAACGTCGTCCCAGCAGTAGGTCAGAGCGTAGGCGTCCATGGCGCCGGCCCAGTAACCGTTGAGATTCTTGATGATGTCAAGATCCACGTCCTCGGTGGTACTCTCCCCGGTGACGGTGTTCGTGAAGGTCACGGCGAAGGGATCGTCAAACCAGCAGCTGTCGCCCTCGCCGCCTCCGGCGTACTGTGACTTGATTTCGGCCACAGCTTCGGGATCGATGGCTACGGTGTACCCCTCTCCCAGGTCAAAGAGCTCCGTCAGGAACGCGTTGAGGTTTTCCTCGGTCAACGTGTCGGAGGGCCCGAAGTAAACGTCGACCTTGCCGTGCGCGTCGCAAGGGATATCGTAGAGCACCTGTTCGATCTTGGCGTACATCGGATCCTTGCCGGACTCCAGATATCTCATGAGGATGGTGGCGACCTGCGCCCTGGTGGCGCTGCCCTTCGGGTCGAGGTAGTCCTTTCCGTCGATTTTCGTGCCCGAAATAAGGCCCTCGCCCACCGCCCAGGTCATTGCGTCCTTCGCGAACTTTGCTACCTTCCCGCCGTCCGGGAACGTGCCGATGTCGGCGGTGGCCGACGTGTCGCGTCCCGCGAATTTGGCGTAACGGAAGAAGATCGTCGCGATCTGCTCGCGTGTAATGGGGTTCTGCGGTGCGAACGTGGTGTCGGTCATGCCGTTTACCACTTCGTTTTCATACGCCCACGCTACCGCTTTCTTGTAGTAATTCTGTTTCAGGTCCGTGAACGGCGTGGTCCCGGTGGACTCGGGAGAGCCCTCCGCCCGCCACAGGACCGTGACCAGCATTCCGCGATTCATCGGGTCGTTCGGCCCGAAGGTGTCGTTTGTGAGCCCGTTCATCAGGTCGTTTTTCCAAACGTATTCAACGGCGTCATAGAACCATTTGCCCTGTTTTACGTCCTTGAAGGGCATTTTGCCCTCGGCGGCTGTGGTCGGCATCACGATCATGCCGAGCAGCATTACGGCCGCCAGAAGCGTACTGACTATTCTTTTTTTCATTTTTTCTCCTTTCGGGGATCCGTGTGTGTCGTTTCGGCGTGTACCTCTCCGCCGCCGCGGAACGGAGCACTGCGCATGTCTCGATCGTACCTCAAAAGCGAATTCCGCAACATGGGATCGCGGCGGGTTACCCGCACTTCGGCCGTTGCATCTCGCCCCAAAATCATTTTAACATGCGCGGGGGATAAATCAAGGAGTCCACCTACGAAAAAAGCCGCGTCTGACGAGTTCGGCGCGTTTTTGTCGAGTTTGACCCGCGTTTCACGTTCGCAAGGCGCGGCTCCCCTTAAAGCACGGACCTTTTCCGTTAGATTAATACAGATCCTGAAGGGGTTTTCTTTCGTTTTTCGGAAAAGAAAAAACCGCTCCGTTTTACCGGAGCGGTCTCATATTTCGGTTCGTCTGTCAGTCGCCGTTCACAAGGGCGTCCGCGGGAGCTTCCTCGGGACG
>JAFWWR010000161.1 GCA_017518025.1 Clostridia bacterium | reverse complement strand
GTCGCTGCCTCTCTGCGTGACCAGCCAGCCGGGATTGCCTCCGGATCCCCAGTCCTTATTGGAGAACAGGCACTGGTCGCCGGTGCAGGATTCGGTGTTGAACCAGCCGGCGACGGTGAAGGAATCCGTGCCGAAGGTGTAGCCGTCGAGGGTGATGTAGCCGGCGGTGGAGTCCATCTTGACCGCCTTGCCGGAGATGCCGTCGACGGACGCGACTTCGCCGACAGAAGCGACGGAGTGGCCCTTCGCGTCGGAAACGCCGTCGTCGAAGGAGATGTAAACGTCCGCGGAATCGAGCAGGGCCTTGGGATCGGTGGTGATCTCGGGCAGGTCGTAGCTCACTTTTTCGACGGTAGATTCGGTCGCGACCACGTCATAGTTGAAGATCTTGTAGTCGCTGACGAATTCGATGTTGTCGATGTAGAAGGGATTGCAGGGTTCCCGGTTGTCCGAGTAGTCCCAGAAGAGGTAGACGCCCCAGACGTCCGCGGGATCGCAGGGAGTCAGTTCGTCGTAGGCTTCCCAGTTCGCTTTTGCGCGGATGGTGAAGTCCTTCAGCGGGAAGGCGAAGAAGCCGGCCAGACCGTAGACGTCGCTGTCCTGCGCGTCGCCGAAGCAGCCGTCGTCGCCGTGCGCCATTTCCGTCCAGTTCACGCCGTCGGCGGAGAACCAGAAGGGGCAGTCCCACGCGGCGTCCACTTCGTCGGTGGTGAAGAGGCAGGCGAGGGAGTTGACCACGCCGTAGTTCGCCTTGCGGAATCCGACTTCGGAGAGGTCCATCCAGACGCGGAGGTAGTTCGTGTCGGGATAGGATTTCGCGATGCCGTTCTTCGCGGTGGCGTAGAGGTAGAGACCGACGTTTTCGGTCCCGCTCGAGGACACGGCCAGGGCCTTTGTGCCGTTGTAGCCCTTGCCTTCCACGATCTCAACCGTCTTTTCGTCGCCGGTATCGCCGGGGCCGTTCCATTCGCCGGTCCAGAAGTCCGCGACGTCCGCCTCGTCGTCCATGTTGAAGACGGGATCGCCGTTCATCTCGAAGGAGGCGTAGGACTCGAAGTCGGTGAACATCTTCGCGGCGGCGTCCGCACCGCCCGCAGCGGGAGCAGCAGCGGATGCGCCGGAACCAGCTCCGACGTCTTCGCCGTTGTACAGAGCTTTCACTTCGTCAGCGGTGAAGGCACGCGGGAAGAACCACGCGTCGTCGAGGGTCAGGAACGGATAGGACTGCCAGCCCTTCTGCTCGGTCGCTTCGTTGCCGAGGAGGGTGAACGGGAGCGGGAGAGCGCCGTTCAGGGAGCCGACCAGCTCACCATTGGCATAGATATCCATCTTTTCTTCCGCCCCGGTGTAGACGAAGGTCATGTTGACCCACTCGTTGCGGGGAGCGGTGTACTCGGAGAGGTTGTCCGCAACGCCGTTGATCGTGTTGCCGACCACCACGCCGCCGTCGTGGATGATGCGGATGGAGCCGAGGATCGAAGAGCAGAGGAACACGTGCTCCGTGTTGTCTTCGACCTTGCACCAGAAGCTCGCAGTATAGTTTTCCGCGTCGACGTACTTGCCGAGGAAAATATACTGCTCGTTGTCGTCGAGGTAGACCGCGCCGTTCGCAGTGCCGTCGCGTCCTTCCACGAACGTGGGATCTCCGACCAGCTCGCCGGTCAGGATGTCTCCGTCAGCCTTCGCGTCGCCGTTGAAGCCGAAATGCACGCCGGATTCGGGAAGCGTGAAATCTTCCAGATCGAATTCCGCGAACGCGGGGATCGACAGCGCGGCAATCAGAAGGAGGACGGAAAGAAGTGTGAGAACTTTTTTCATGCAGGGATTTCCTCCTGAAAAAAATGAAAAAGTGAACGAACTTGCCCGGGACCCCGTACCTGAAAGGTCCCGCGCGCCGGATGCGGGAGGGGACGCGCACAAATCCCCCTTCCCCGGTTGTTCATATCGCCCCCATTATACCATTTCGGACCGGCTCTGTCAATGAGCGGGAGAAAAATAAAGACTGTTTTTGAATTTTTCTTGACGGATCCGTATCTCCGGTTTGAAATTCCGGTTCAAAATTTTTCTCTTTTTGAAGGGATTCTATTGAAAAAAACCGCCGGTTGTGCTATTCTATCCACGGACGGACTCTCCGGCGCGCCCGGACGAACCGAAAGGAGAACAAAATGAAATTCCGCCGCGCACTCGCGCTCATCCTCTCAGCGCTCCTCCTCTGCTCCTTCCTTCCCGCCTGCTCGGAATCGGCCGAAAATCAGGACGATCCCGGCACGAAAACCGACGCCCCGAACGGATCGGACGCCTCCGTCCCCTCCCCCGAGATCGAAGCGGAGGACGAGGACGCGAAGCCCGAATACTACAATATGCTCCCCGCCGAGGACTTTGACGGCTGGAAGCTGACCATCGCGAACGACGG
>JAFWWR010000160.1 GCA_017518025.1 Clostridia bacterium | reverse complement strand
CGGAACTTGGAATGACACAGGATCTGCTTGCCGAAAAGATGAACGTGACCGCGCAGGCGGTCAGCAAATGGGAGCGGGATCTGTCATATCCCGACGTCGACACGATAAAAAGACTCGCGTTTCTGTTCGGGTGTTCCATCGATACCCTTGTGAACGGCACGTCACCGACCTTGCAGAAGGATGAGCCGGAGTCGGTCGATAAAAGGATAGTCCGTGTTTTTACGAAAGCAGACGACACAACAATCCATGTACGCATTCCGGTGGCGTGCTTTGAGGAGATATTCAAATTCACCGGGATCTTTGAAGACATTGACGACTTGCCGGGTTTGCTGCCGATTGTGGAAATGATAAAATCCGGTGTGATGGGCGAGATCGTCAATTTGGAACAGGACGGGAGAACCGTAGTCATTTCGGTGGAAAACTATGAGAGTTGAAATAAGAACGGGCGACTCGGTCTTTACGGTCGAACGCTTTCCCGACAAAACAAATCTTCTTGGAGTGGACGTTCGCATGGAACTTGAGAGTGGAGAAAAACACTTTTTTAACGTTCTGAACTTGATGGAAGATTGGATCTGCGGCGAGGCGGTCAAAGTATCGGTGGGAAAAATCGAGATCACACTGCGACCTTTGAATATTGATTTTGAAGGGTCTTCCATGCTCCGAGAAACCTATGCCGGCCTCAAATTTCTTGAAATAAAAAGAGACGACGTAACGATCACCGCGGAATTTTAGGAAAACGCCCCGGAAAGCACGGCCTTCCGGGGTATATCAGGCAGGGCGAACAATGGCGTGCTCACACGGCGTGAAAGACCCATCCTCAATCATTTTTTCGAAAAATCCCCGGCTTTTGAACCTTTTTGATTTCGATTTGTTATAATAGGTGTGTACACAAAACAACGGCAGAGCGTGGTGATGAAAATAAAACAGGATTTTGAAAACGTCGTGCTTGAAAATATGCCGTGGGTCCTCCGGTACGTCAGGAGCAAGGTGAGGAACACCGATGTTGCCGAGGACCTGACTCAGGAGATATTCCTGAAGGCATTTCGGGCGTACGATAGCTACTGCGACGACGGAAAAATCAGGCCGTGGCTGATGCGTATCGCACAGAACCACGTCAGAAATCACTTTTCACGCGACGGCAGGATCACTTTCATATCTCTTGACGCGGGTGACGATGAGGAGGATCCCCTCTATACATACCTCCCGGGCGGGGACACCCCGGAGGAGGAATATCTGCGGAAGGAGCTTTCCGAAAGCGTTCTGTCCGCCGTGGCGCGGCTTCCGGAACGGCAAAGACAGATCATCATGTACAGGTATATCGACGACATGAAGGTGTCCGAGATATCAGCTCTAATGAAGATCCCGGCAGGGACGGTCAAAAGCGCCGCGCATTACGCTCTCGCCGGGTTACGACGGGACCTTGGGGTCGCTGAAAACAAAAAACGAAAAGGAGACAGGAAAATGGATTGCAAGGATATTTACAAGTATTTGTTTATTTACGCCAACGGGACGATATCGGATGAGAACAGGAAAAAGGTGGAGGAGCACATCGCCGGGTGCCGGGCCTGCGCAGATATCGTGACTGCGCTCAAAAAGCTCATTCCGACGATGACGTTCGGGCTGGAGGACGAGATGACTCATTTCCTGATTGATTTTCCCGAGTTGAATATCTCGTATTGCGGGCTGCGATGCGAAATACCCGATTATGAACGGCTGAACAAACGGCTCGAGGAACTCAACGGGGTGATTCCGGAGAATGAAAGGTGGTTTGCCAGCGGATTCGGGAAAAAGAGTCAACTGCTCGCCAGATTTGACAACGAGGGTAATGAAATCGAATTCAGAATCGTCGAACAGGATGAGTTTCATTATGAGGCCAGAGCGACAAAAATGAAAAAAGTATTCCGTTACATGTGGGATTACGATATGTACAGCGATACGACGGAAGGGATCACTCGATCGAAAGAAGCGCCGAACCTTTACCGGGGCGGCATGAAAAACTTCTTTGGCAGCGACGTGAAAACCGCGCTCTATCAGGCGATCCCCGGAAAGGCGGAGAACGTCCGCATCAAGCGCGGCAACGGGGTGATCGACTGCGGAACGTATAAATTCCCTTACGTTGACCGCTATGTGACCGGGGATGAGACCATCTCCCTCGATTATTCGTTTAATCTTGAAAAGTGACCGCGGCGGAGAATAAAAAACGCGCCCCGGGAGGCACGGCCTCCCGGGGCGATCCTTATTTTACTCAGTCTTCCTTTTCTTCTTCCTCTTCCTCGGGCTCCAGGGGAGTCTTGCAGGAGGGGCACACGATCTCGGCGGGGTCCGCCGACTCGTCGAAGTAGATCTTCTCGCCGCACTTGGGGCATACCGCGCAGTAGAAGTCCCCGTCGCGGAGCTCGCAGTCCTCGTCGTCGCAGTTGTCGCAGTCGAAGTCGCACCCGTCGTCCTCGTCCTCGTCGTCCAGGTCGTAGACGACCTCCTCGACCATGCCGAGATCCTCGTCAAGCTCTTCCACGTACTCGCCGTAGTCTTCCATATCGGTCTTCAGCTTCTCCACCTCTGCGGAGAGCTCGTCGACGGCCTCCACCAGAGCGGCGATGATCTTGCCCTCGGGTTTCAACTCGTCGATGGCCAGTCCTTCAAGCAGTCCCTTGATGTAGGACGATTTTTCCTTCATGTTCATGAGAGAACTCCTTTCCCTTACGCTCTTTCGAGATACTCGCCTATTCTGGTGTCGATCTTTACTTTGTCGCCGGTGTTGATGAACAGGGGAACTCTGATGACCGCGCCGGTCTCAACGGTGGCGTTCTTGGTGGCGCCCTGAGCCGTGTCGCCTCTGACGCCGGGCTCGGTGTCGACTACCTCGAGAACGACGAACATCGGGGGCTCGACCGCGAACGGCTTTTCCTTATAGGAGATGATCTTGCAGATCATTTCCTCTTTGACGAACTTGAAGTTGTCGCCGATGAGGTCCTTGCCGATGGGGGTCTGCTCGTAGGTCTCCATATCCATGAAGTAGTAGAGATCCCCGTCGCTGTAAAGGTACTGCATCTCCTTGCGCTCGATGCGCGCTTCCGGATACTTGTCGGTGGGGCTGAACGTGCGCTCGACCACCGCGCCGGAAATAACGTTGCGGAGCTTCGTTCTGACGAACGCGGCTCCCTTGCCGGGTTTGACGTGCTGGAACTCGATGACCTGCATCACGGCTCCGTCCATATCAAAGGTTATACCGTTTTTGAAATCGCCTGCTACTACCATGGATCGTATCTCCCCGCGCCGTGGCGCGGAGCTCCTTTCAAAAATACAATTTTTTCTTTATTATACAACAACCGTTGAAATATTGCAATAGCGAATTGCGCGGCGGCTCAATCTTTTGTGAGCCGCAGCACGTCCGCGTCCCTCGGACCGAGCGTTTTCCTGATGAAGCCGCCCGAGAGGACAGGCGCCGCCTGCCCCCAGACGCTCTCCGCCGCCGTCGCGCCCCGGGCGTCGACGGTGAATTCCTTCTCCGTGTCCGAGGTGTTGAAGATCCCCACGTACTCGCATCCGTCGCCCGGGAGGCGCGACACCGTCGTGTCAAAGCAGTCCGCCGACGGCGTTTTGTCGGGGGAGGACAGAAGCAGCTTCGCCTCCCGCACGTTCTCCGCGGTGTAGGAGGTCATGTCGTCGCCGCTGAGCATCATCCCGCCGGACATGAACATCAGGGATTTGTGGATGCGTATCTCGTTTTCGCCGAGGTCAGATCCCCGCTGGTTTATCAGCGTGAACACGTCCGGGTCGTTGACCCAGAAAACGTTGTGCATCCAGCCGCGGAGGGTGATCTCCTTCTGAAGCATGCGGATGGTCTTGATATCCCGCGCCAGGTCCCCGGAGATGCGCATGGCGTTTACCGAGCCGACGGAGGGCCACATGGGCGCGTTGCACCCCAGCACAACGGCGTCCTCTCCGGCGCCCCGGAAGATCGCCTCCATCCCCTCGCGGTACGCCTCCACGGAGGTGGCGTCCTCTCTGTATCTTCTGCCGTTCGGGAAGCATCCCCACACGTTGGCGTCCAGCTTGAAGTATTTTATGTTCATCTCGTTCCGCATTACGGAAAAAACGTGAGTCAGGTGCGCCTGCGTCGCCGGATTCGTGCCGTCCAGCATGTACCACGGCCCGTACCGCCATCCCTCGTAGGTGAACTCGCCCGACGAGAGGGGCCTGCCGTCTTCGCCCTGAACGAAATATTCGGGATGCTCGCGGTATACCCGGGACTCCGCCTGGGCGATGAAGGGAGCCACCCAGATGGCGGACTCGCATCCGTTTTCGTTTATCTTGCGCAGTACCGACCCGAGATCGCCGAACTTGTCGCTGACGTAGAGCCAGTCGCCCATGAATTCCTGATAGCCGTCGTCGATCTGCACGTATTTCATCTCCGGCAGGTTTTTCGACATGAAGTCAGTGTTGCGGTCAACGTCGTCCTTTGTGACCTTGGGACCGAAGCAGTACCAGGAGCACCACCCGGCGGGCCTTTCGGCAAGTGCCTTTTTCGGATGACGGGCGCTTATCATCTCTCCTGCGCGGCGGAAAGCGTCAGAGACGGGGACGTCCCGCATGACGGATATATACTCCGCGTCGAGAGCTTCGCCCGGCGCGACCGGTACGTTTTCCAGGTCGAGGATCATCTCGAGGGTCTCGCCGTTCCACTGTATCTTGCCGTTGAAGCGGCGGCATGAGGTGAAGAGGTACATATCGCACCTGCCGTCTCCGGTCTTCACCGCGAAAAGGTTATAGACGGTGTGGAACCCGTCCCTCTGGGGCATTTTGTAGTGATCTCTGTCGCTGAGATAGGTGATGTTCCTCGGCTCCGCCACCGTGCCGAGGTACTGGCTCAGCATCTGGTACCCCTCTCCGTATATTTCGGTCTCCGGCGCGTACCCGTGCCGGACCGACAGGACCGCCACGTCACGCTCCCTGACGGTCTCACAGCCGTTGTTGACCAGCCGTACGAGATACTCGCCGCCGGTCTCCTTCAGTTCGACGTTCAGTTTGCTCATTTTTTCTCCGTTCCGCCGCGGGGGCCGCGGCTTTTTTCTCACAGAAGATTTTACAACACCTACCGCCTTTCTGTCAACAAAAAAGGAGGACGCGGCGCTGTTTTTCGGTTTTGGATTGTGTATAACTTGTGACGATTTCTGCAAAAAGTGATGACATACTGTCCCATATATCAAGTATAGGAGGGAAAAGACGGGGGCAGCCGTGGAGGAGGCACAAAATCAAAGTAGATTTTCCCTCCGGCGGCCGCTCGCCGCGGGGGCAGAGATCCAGGGATCAGGACACCAAAAAAACCCTTCTTTCGAAGAGGTTTGAAGGTGCTCTACGCAGCCGACGAAGCCGGAGACGAGCAGATCACCGGGCGCCGTGGGGCTG
>JAFWWR010000159.1 GCA_017518025.1 Clostridia bacterium | reverse complement strand
GTAGGAGTGGTCGAAGGAGACCGCGCCCCGGGACGTATGGACAAAATCGTTGTGGGTGACCGTGAGTCCCGAACAGTACTCCAGATGAACGGAGTTAAGGAAATCGAAGATCAGGTTCGAGGAAGTGACGAGGTTGTTGTCGAACAGCACGTTCGCCCTCTTCGTGTAGCGGTAACGTCCTTCGCATCCGCCGAACACCGCGAAAGACTGGCCGTAGGCGAGAGAAAACTGACTGTTCGTCACGACAAGATCCAGCGGCCGGTCGAGGTCGCAGTCCTCAAAGCGCACGCCCTCCTGAGCGGTAGTGCAGCTGAAGCCGCACAGATCCAAAGTCACGCCGTGACAGAGGTGACCTTTAATGAAGCTCCCCGCGGCGTTACGGAAGGTGAGTCCGCGGAAGGTGATACAGTTCGTCCCCTCCATCCGGATCATGTCGCCTCCCGCCGGGATATGGTAATTTCCCTCGGGAGCGTATACGTACAGAGTCGCCGTATGTCTGTCGATCCAGTATTCCCCTTTGGCGTCCAGCTCCCGGGGAACGTTCTTCACACACATTTTGATCCCGTTCCAGCCGTCGCGCAGGTGGCCTCCGTACTCGTTGGAATCAGTGACGCCGATTGTGATCACCTTATCTTCACTGTCATAATCGGTCACGGTGCAGGAATCCTTGGCGTATCCACGGACTATGTAACCGTACAGCTGCATATTCTCGAAATCAGCCGGGGTATAGTCTGCGAATCGTTTCCTGAGCAGGGAGTGGGTCAGTATCATATGATGTTGGTCAACGGTGTCGGCTGCTTCGTTCAGAAGAGCGTCCGTTCCGTCTTCATATTTGTTGGGGAAGCGGGCGGTGACACATATCCCGCCGTCCCTGAACAGCAGGAGTGAATCCCCGTCGAGACCGTCGGCGAAAAGGTCGGAAACGTCGTATTTTTTGACGTTATCGGCGTTCTTTTCGGAGAAGAAAGACCGGTCCGTTTCGTCTATGGAGACAAAATCGTCTGCGGTGAGGTCGACGCCGTTGTTGAACGTCACGTCGCCGTCGCCGTACTTGCAGTAGACGATCCGCTGATCCGGCGTTCCGGAGTCCTCGGCGGTGAGGGAGACGGACAGAGGGCCGTAGTCGCCCGCCTTGAACGCGACGATAATGTCGCCGGAGGTCTTCGTCTGCTTTATCTCGCGGACTTTGGCGGCGGCTCCCGCGAAGGTGGCGAGAGGCGCGTCGAATGTGCCGGGGTTTGAATCGTTGCCGTCGGTCGAAACATATATATCAACGTTGTCGACCAGCGGGTATTCCGGCTCGGTGTAGTGACTTTTCACCGCCGGTTTGTTGTACGCAAGTGTAAACGTCTCGTCAAATCTTTTCAGGATCGTGGCGAACTGTTCTCTCGTCGCCTCGCCACGGGGAGACAGCGTACCGTCGTTCATTCCTTTGATGAGGTTGGCCTCGTTCGCCCATGCGAGGGCGTCTTTTGCGTAGTTGTGGATCCTATCGGCGTCCGGATAGCCGGAGAGATCTGCTCTTTCCGGCACGAAGACGGGGCAACGCTCGGAAAAACGGCTGAGCATCGTTGCAAGCTGTTCTCTCGTTATCTTTCCGTTCGGGTCGAAGGTCGTCTCCGTTATCCCATTGACAACTCCCTCGTCCTTCGCCCAGATAACGGCGTCGGAATAGTATTTCCCTGCTTTCACGTCCGAAAAATCGTCGCGGAACGTGACAGCAGGCGATCCCTCGCGGCGGTACAGCACGGTCACGACCATTCCGCGGGTCATCGGCCCCGCGGGGTCGAATTTCCCGTCGCCCACGCCGTTCATATAGCCCTTATTCACCGCGTAGACGATCTCCTTGTAGCTCCAGCGGGTCTCCTTCACATCCGTGAACGGCGATCCGTCCGCCGCCGCGACGGTCACCACCGCCCCGACGAGCACCAAAACCGTCAAAACCAGTGAAAAAACCTTTTTCATCGAGTATTTTCCTCCCACGTATGGCGTCTGACTGAATACTATCACATAACACCCGAAAAGTCAAGAAAAACGCCCACTAATGGACGTTTTTCCTTATTCCTTCATTTTCC
>JAFWWR010000158.1 GCA_017518025.1 Clostridia bacterium | reverse complement strand
AGGATGACGTCCTTGCGGTCTGTGACGAGGTAACCGAAGTTACGGTTCAGCACGAAGTCGTGATACTGTTTGTCGGGCTCCGGTCCGCCCGCCGACGTAGCCTCCGAATAAAAGATCGTGACGGCGGCTCCCTCGACGCCTTTTTTATCCACGTTCAGTTTTGCGACGTGCTTCGCGCCGGAGAGCGCAAGATCGAAATCGGCTTCATCTGAGAGAAGTGCGGATCCGTACCCGGAAAGAGTATGCGGAAAAGCTTCGGTCTTCTTGAACAGTTTCAACAGATCCGTGTCGCTTTCCGTCTTGAACTCGGGGAAAACGCACCGGGTATAGTGGCGCGTCCCGTTCTCGTCAATATACGGTAGGTCTTCTCTGCCGTTGATCTCCGTCAGGTTTTCGGGGCTCATGGCGTCCGCGAGGGTGTACCCGTCCTTGGGGAGAATGAATTTCAGTTGATAGCCGTGGAACGTCACGGCGGAGAAGAAGTATGAACTCTCCGTCTCATCGACGCGTCCGTTACGGTAAAGGCCCAGAACGAAATCTCCTTCCTTGACTCCGCCGTCGGCGTTGAAGTACTTACTGACCGTACGCAGATCGTCTCCGTCAATGTCCCAGTTGTCCTTGAAATAGAGCGTGTTGATCAGAGCGAACACCACATCCCGGGGCAACTCGAAGTTCTGGTCTATCAGTCCGTTGGTCTTTTCTTTGATAAACTCTCTGATCTTTTCATTGGCCGCCGGGTTGTCCTCGAAAAACGGCGCCTCCTCGGCGGACGCAAGAAGCTTTTCGCACATTTTTTCGATTTCTTCCCGGTCATAGGCGTACGCCTTGGCGTCGTCGGTCCAGACCGAGTTCGACAACGAGAGCCGCGCGGCGGTGTTGCCGTTCTCATCCGGGTACGTTCTGTCGAGCCACTCGAAAAGTTCCGCGGCGGCCTCAAAGTCGCCCGCCGTCATGCCGGTGTAGTTCTCGATCTCCTTTTTCACCTCGGCGTCGCCCGAATAGTGGAGCATGGCGAAGGCAAAATATATCGACACCGGCGACACGGTGAAGTTTTTGTCTTCGTTTTCACCTTCCGCCATCTGCGAATACATCTTCGCCGAGAATTCGGTGAGCCGACCGTTCAGGTCGTCCAGCGCGGGATCGTCGACCGTGAATCCGAACGACGGCGCGGCAAGAGCGACGAGCATCAACGCCGCGATAAGAAATGACAGCAGTTTTTTCATGGTTTTCCTCCCTGTTTTGCCTCGTGTACCGGGGCGCGTTTCACCCCTCTGCCCATATAGCCGCCAAAAAACGCCAAAGGTTACACAAAATTCGAAAAAATCTTAAAAATTTTTTCGCGGTACCCTCGGGCGGCAAAACGGCGGGATTTCCCGTGATAATCCCGCCGTTGTCTTATTTATTTCTTTCTTGAGATCACAAATTCGCCGTTGCCCTGGCGTTTTGCGGACCAGATTATGCCCCGGGGGCACTTTTCCACGCATTTTCCACAGTCGACGCATTTGCCGTAGTCGATGGACGCCACGTTGTCGCCCACGGTGATGGCGCCGGTATCGCAGACGCGCTCGCACATCTTGCAGGCGATGCATCCCACGTCGCAGTATGAGCGGACCTCCTTGCCCTTGTCGTGGGACATACACCCGATCCAGTGAGCGCTGTCGAAAGGGATAAGCTTTATGATCCCCTTGGGGCAGTGCGCCACGCAGACGCCGCAGCCCATGCATTTTTCGTGGTCCACTACCGCCACGCCCTCGCGGATGTAGATCGCGCCGAAGGGACAGTGCGCGGCGCAGGTGCCGAGTCCGATACATCCGTCGGGGCAAAGCTTGTTGCCGCCGCCGATGGCCGCCGCCTGGGCGCAGTCCTCCGCGCCCTCGTAAACGTACTTCTTCAGAGCGGCCTCTTTGGTGCCGGAGCACATGACCTGCGCTCTCATGCGGGTCACTTCGCCGACCTCCTCGCCCATGATCGCGGCGATCTGCCGGGCGACGTCCGCGCCGCCCACGTTACAGACGCTGACGGGAGCGTCTCCCTTCTCGACGGCCTCAGCCGCCGCGTCGCAGCTCGAGAAGCCGCATCCGCCGCAGTTGGCTCCGGGGAGACAGGCGCGGATCTCGTTTACCTTTTCGTTTGTCGGGACGAAAAACAGCTTTGCAGACAGAGCGAGAAGAGCGCCCATAAGAACGCCGAGCCCGAGAAATATCAGTACAGTTATCAAAATACCCATTGGACTTCAGTTCACTGCCTTTCAATTATGATGAACGGTCGAGCCGTTTATCCGAGTTTCATTCCGGAGAATCCGGCGAACGCCATAGCGGCGAGACTCGCCGATATGAGCAGGATCGGGAATCCTTTGAAGCACTTCGGGGGAGTCGCGAAGGCGAGCCGCTCCCGAACGCCCGCGAAAATCAGGATCGCCATGGTGAATCCAAGCGCCGACGCGAAGCCGAACGCCACGCTCTCGCCGAAGGAATAACCCTTCTGGATGTTGAGCAGGGCGGAGCCCAGCACCGCGCAGTTGGTGGTGATAAGGGGAAGGTAGATCCCCAGCGCGCCGTACAGCGCGGGGACGTATTTTCTGAGGAACATCTCGATGAACTGGACCAGCGTCGCGATCACCAGGATGAAGGCGATGGTCTTTAGATACTCGATCTTCAGCGGCTGGAGAATGAAGCGGTACACCGCCCAGGTTACGGCGGACGAGACGGTCATGACGAAGGTGACCGCCATGCCCATGCCGAGAGCCGTTGAGGGCTTGTTTGAAACGCCGAGGAACGGACAGATCCCGAGGAACCTGCTGAAAATGAAGTTCTCCGTCAGAATGGCGGCGAACATGATAAGGAAAATGTTGCCCATCAGTCAGCGCCTCCTTCCTCTTCCGCCGCGGCGGCCGTGCTCTCCCCTTCTGCGGGGGCCGGAGCGGCGAACGCCTCGTCGATAAATCTTTCAACTTCTTTTTTGTGATTCTTCTCTTCCATCTTTTCGGCGATCTTCTGCACCAGCGCCAGGATGAAGCCCAGCGTCAGGAACGCGCCCGCGGGAAGCAGGAAGACCGTCGCGGGAGAGTACCACGATCCGAGCACCTGCACGCCGCCCGTGCCGTTTGACGCGGCGAATATCTTGCCCGTGCCGAGTATTTCACGGACCAGGGCGATGGAGAACAGCGCCAGCGTGAAGCCGATGCCGGTGGAGATGCCGTCTATCACCGCCATCAGCGGGTTGTTCTTCGAGGCGAAGGCCTCCGCCCGCGCCAGGATGATGCAGTTGACGACGATAAGGGGTATGAACAGACCGAGGGACGCGTCGATGGCGGGGAAAAACGCCTTTATGGTAAGCTCCACCGCCGTGACGAAGCCGGATATGATAACGATATATGACGCTATCCTGATCTGTTTCGGGATCAATTTCCTCACAAGAGAGATAAACAGATTTGAGAAGGTCAGCACCGCGATGACCGCCACGCCCATCCCCAGCGCGTTCATCACCGAGGTGGTGGTCGCCAGAGTCGGACACATACCGAGAAGCTGGACGAACGTGGGGTTGTTCGTTATGATGCCCTCCTTCATCTGCTTTCCGATGGGATTTTTCATAGAACTCGCCGTTCCTTTCCGATGTATTCCGGTTTGATAACCGTCAAGGTTCCTTCGTTTCGGAGTCGGTCCCGGTCTCGGGATCGTCCTTCTTTTCAAGGAGAGATTCGTACTCGTCCTTGCCGACCTCTACCTGATAGGCGTCGTCGGTATCGGAGGTGTAAACGCCGTTATGGTAGTACCCGTCCGAACCGTTTTCCCGGAACTCGGGCTCATCCCCGGGCTCCGCGGTCTCATCGGAGGCGCTTTCGGGCTCCTTTTCGGGCCCCTTCGTTTCCTGCGGTTCCTTCGTGGCCTGCGGTTCCTTTGTTTCCTGCGGTTCCTTTGTGGCCTCGGGCGCCGGCTCCGCTTCGGCGGAGCTGTCGACGGCAGCGCCCTTCCCGGCGGCGAACTCCTCAAGATCGACCTTCACTCCGTGCGCCTCTCTGACGCCGGCGGTGATGGCCTTTGAGCTTATGGTGGCTCCGGTCACGGCGTCGATGTCGGCGCCTACCGCCACGGAGCCGTCCTTGCCCTTGAACCGGGAGAGGAAGCTCTCGCTGTTGGTCTTGGTCCCGACTCCGGGGGTCTCGGACATGGTGATCACGCTGACTCCCGTCGTTTTTCCGTCGGCGCCGATGCCGACCATCATCTCGATCTCACCGCCGAATCCGACGGGAGCGACCTTGACGGCGTAGCCGATGATGTCCTTCTTTTCTTTATCTCCGTAAACGACGTAGACGTCGTGTCCGGTCTCCTCTTCGTAGGGGTCGCAGTCCGCGGCGCCGGGGAAAACCTCGAACACGGCCTTTTTCTGCGACTCAAGCTTGTGCTCGTCGATCTTATTCTTCGTCACGGCGTTCACCGTGGCGAGAAGCGCCGCGATGACGGCGCAGACCAGGGCAAGGGTTATCACAAGGCGGGCGAGATATCCGCCGGTGATGCCGCCGCTCTTTTTCGGTTTCTTCCCGTCCGGGGCGGGGCTGTTTTCGTTTATTTCCTCAGCTCCGGTCATCTCTTCCGGGGCGCGGTTTTCGTTTTCAGTTGCCATATCCGATCCCTTCCTTACGCTTTCTCGGCCTTTTCCGCCTTCTTTTTTTCACGCTCACGCTTTTTCAGCGTGGAGGCGCCGAACCAACGCGGCTTGAACGCGCTGTCCAGGTACCACACGAGAAGGTTCATGATGAGTATGGCGAACGACGTGCCCTCGGGGTAGCCGCCGAAGTATCTGATGAGCACCGTCAGTGCGCCGCATCCGATACCGTAAACTATCCTGCCCACCGGCGAGATGGGAGAGGTGGTGTAGTCAGTCGCCATGAAGAACGCGCCGAGCATGAGTCCCCCCGCCATCAGCTCGTACAGCATGAAGGACACGGCGTCGCCGGTCTTCGGGAACGCGTAGGTCAGCACCGCCACCGTTCCGAGATACGCCACGGGGATGTGCCAGCTGATGATGCGGCGGACGAGCAGGTAGACACCGCCCAGCAACAGGAGCAGAGTCGAGACCTCGCCGATACATCCGCCGATCTTTCCGGTGAACATATCAAAGAGACTCGCCTCGGGTACGTTGCCCGATTTGAGAGCGGCGAGGGGAGTCGCCGTCGCCACGGCGTCGTAACCGCCGGCCACGTCTCCGAAGAACGGGTAGCGGGCTCCCGCCGCGGTGAATTTCGTCATCTGACCCGCCCAGGACAGCATCACGAAGACGCGCGCAGCCATGGCGGGGTTCACGATGTTCTTGCCGATACCGCCGAACACCTGCTTGACCACGACGACGGCGAAGAAAGACGCCACGACGGGGATCCACAGGGGCGCGGACACCGGCATGTTGAGCGCGATGAACAGACCAGTCAGCGCCGCCGACATATCGGATACGGTGATCGGTCTGCGGAGCGCCAGCTGAGCCAGCGCCTCGAATCCCACGCAGGCGACCACCGAGATGATCGTTACGGTCAGCGCGCGGAGTCCGAACGTTATGATGCCCCACACCAGGGCCGGGATCAGTGCTATGATGACCTCCGTCATCACGGTCCTCGTGGAGTCGCTGTTCCTCAGATGAGGAGAGGGAGACACCGTCAGCAGGTCGGGAAACGACGCGCCGTTCGCTTTTTCCTCCCTCGCTTCCGCCTCCGCTTCCTCTTCGGTCCCGGGGAGCGCGGTCTTCATCTCTTCGGTTTCTTTGTCATTCATTGTTGACTTTCCGCCTTTCTGTCGTTTTGGTAGGGCGTATCACGATCCGCTCTTCTTCAGAGCGGCAAGTCTTCTCTCTTCCGCTTTGATATTGTTCTTGGCGCTTCTGATGTACTGCACGATCTCGATCTTGGCGGGGCAGTTGTACGAGCAAGTCCCGCATTCCACGCAGCTCATGGCGCCGAATTTCTTCGCCATTTCCATATCTCCGAGCCGAGAATACTGGGCGATGTACGCCGGCATGAGGTGCATCGGGCAGTTTTTGACGCATCTGCCGCATCTGATGCACTCGGGGTCCTTCACGGGCTTCGACTCGAAATCCTCCGACAGGAGCAGGATGGCGGACGTTCCCTTCTTGACCGGCGTGTCGAGGGACCACTCGGACTTGCCCATCATGGGGCCGCCGAAGATGATCTTGCGCGGCTCTTTTACGAGGCCGCCGCATTTTTCCACGATCTCGGATACTCTCATGCCGAGAGGCACGACGTAGTTGCCCGGTTTCTTAACACAGTCGCCCGACACGGTGACGATCCTTTTCACCAGCGGCAAGCCCGATCTGAACGCGTCGTAGACGGCGGAGCAGGTGCCGGCGTTGAAAATGACGCATCCGGCGTCCATCGGGAGCATACCCATGGGAAGCTCCGTCTTCGTCAGGGCGTAGATGAGCTGGCGCTCGTCGCCCTGGGGATATTTCGTTTTCATGAGGCAGACGCGGATCATGTCGCCGTCGACGATCTTTTCGAGGACCTTCGCGGCGTCGCGCTTGTTGTCCTCCACGGCGATGAGCGCCCTTTTCACTCCCAGAGCGATCAGGATGATCTTGAGCCCGCCGACGACTCGCTCCGGCTCTTCCAGCAGGAGTCTGTGGTCGGAGGTTATAAACGGTTCGCATTCCGCGCAGTTGACGATGACCGTGTCCGCGTGCCCGAGGGCCGACTTTATTTTGGCGTAGGACGGGAAGGCGGCTCCGCCCATACCGGTGATACCGGCGCGGCGCACCGTGTCGATGATCGCTTCGGCGTCGGCGGCGGTGATGTCGCCCTCAAACGGAGCGAGACCGCCGACCGGCTCGTCCAGCCCGTCGTTTTCGATGACGACGCAGGACTCCTTCATGCCGGAGGCGCCGAGGATCTGCTCGATCCCTTTCACCGTGCCCGACACGGACGCATGGACGGGACAGCCGAGCTTGTCCGGCGCCACGTCGCCGATGATCTGGCCGACCAGAACACGGTCGCCCTCCGCCACCGTCGGGGTGCACGGAGCGCCGATATGCTGGCTCATGGAGATGGCAACGCTGCGCGGCGCGCCGATCTTCTCGGTCGGGAAGTCCTTCGTAAGCTTATATTCGTTTATGTGAGTCCCGCCTTTGAACGTAAACAAAAACTATCACTCCCTGCTTTGTGTCGTTACCCGCCGGAGACGGACGCCTCCGACTGCTTAACAGAATTATTATATAATGGATCGCTCAAAAAATCAATAGAAAAATGTCGGGAAAGGACGTCAGAGATCCTTCCGGCCGACCCCCGGGAACAGCCGCAGAAACGGCACGTTCTCATCCGTCAGCGGCACGCAGAATTCCCTGCCGCAGAGGTAGTCGAGCGGTCCCTCCTCCTCGCGGAACACCGTTTTGTAAGAGCAGAGCGCCTGATGGGAGAATCCCGCCTTGCGGTCTTCCTTGTTGACACCGTACTTGCCGTCTCCCACGAGGGGATATCCGAGATAGGCGAGGTGGGCGCGGATCTGGTGAGTCCGTCCGGTGAAGAGCTCCACCCGGAGGAGCGACACGTTTTTCTCCCTGTTCACCGCGATCACGCGGTATCCCGTGACGATCTCCCTGGCGTCGGGATCGTTTCCCGGCCGTCTTTCCGTGATCTTCACGGTTCGGGACGCGCTGTCCTTCACAAGCCATCCGCGCACCGTCGCCTCGCGCCTCTCCGGGATCCCGTGGACGGCGCAGAGGTAAAGCTTGCCGATCTTCCGCGCCTTTATCGCCGCGTTGACGGCGCGGAGAGCGCGGGCGTTTTTCGCCGCGATGACGATGCCTCCGGTGTTGCGGTCGATCCTGTTGCAGAACGCCGGAGCGAAGGAGTTTTCCGCCGCGGGATCGTATTCGCCCTTCTTAACAAGATACGACTTGACGGCGAAGATCAGCGTCTCCCGCTCCGCCTCCTCCGACGGGACCCGGTCGCCGCCGTCGCCGGTGTGGACCAGCACCCCGGGCCGCTTGTTGACGAGCAGGACGTTCCCGTCCTCGTAGATCACGTCGATCTTCACCGCGGTGCGGCCGTATTCCTCCCCGGAGGTGGCGCCGGAGAAGAATTCATCCGGGATATACATCTCCACCACGTCGCCGGGGTTGAGCTTCTGTTTTTCCTCCGCTCTTTTCCCGTTGACCTTGATCCGTTTTTTCCGTATGTACTTATACATAAGCGACGCGGGAAGACCCTCTGTCGCTTTCGTGACGAATTTGTCGAGCCGCTGATCCGCGTCGTTTGAATTGACCGTGAATTTTCTCATTTTCATCCCCCTTTT
>JAFWWR010000157.1 GCA_017518025.1 Clostridia bacterium | reverse complement strand
GGCCTCGCCCCCGTCACCATGCTTATCGAGAACGTGATCGGACTCCGGTTCGACTCCTCCTCGAACACCGTCACCTTCTCCCTGGACGGCAGGGAAAAGTGCGGTCTCGAAAACATGGTTTTCAGAAATAACAGGATATCCGTGAAGTGCACGGAATATCAGTCTTTCAGAGATCAGACGGTGATCGAGACGGAGGCGGAAAAGCCGTTCACCCTCAAAGTCGTCACCAAGTACCTCTGGGACCCCGTGCTGCTCGACGTCCCCGCGGGGAAACATACCTTCCGCGTGTAAAAAAGCAAATAAATCCCCGAAATCCTTATCAAAGGGTTTCGAGGATTTTTCTGTCCGGGAACGTGATCCGGGATCATTCTTTCGCTTTTATTCTCCTGAAGATGCCTTTCACCAGCGCCGCGACCGAAACGACGAGCGGGACCGCGACTACGAACAGGGTCGCAAGGTTGACGCTTGCCGAAAACGCGATCGGCAAAAGACCGAATCCCACGTTCGACGGGCCGTCGAGGTTCTTCTTCAGCGCGAGGAAGTAGAAGACCGTCGCCGCGAGGGATACCGCGAGATAAAGGATCGCCGGGGGCAGCGTCTTTTTCATCCGTTTCTCCGCGGTGAGGTTGTTGTAACAGAATTCCCACACGGGCAGGGAAATGAACGCGATAAAGGAAACGAAGATCGACGCGACGCTGTAGGGGACGTATCCGACCCTGAAATCAACGATGAAAAAGCTGTAGAAGAATCCGCAGAACCCGTAAAGACCGGTCAAGAGCCAGATCATTCTGAAGAAACTGCGTACGCCCCGCCCCTTCTTCCAGACCGTAGGGCGCGAAGGACCGCAGAAGAGCGGCTCGTCTCCCGCTTTCCCGAGATACGCCCGGATCCCGATCCCCGCCGCGACGAACGCCAGAGCGTACAGCACGGAGTCCAGTGGATAGAGCGGCGAGGGAGCGCCCTCGACGATCGACAGGTACCTGCCGGCGATCAGCATCACCGTCACGTACACGATGAGGACGGTCCCGGTCACGATCCCAATGGTCGCGTGCTTTTTCGCTTTTTTGCGAAGTATGTCGGGGCTCTCGTTCCGATAGAACGTGTGCGCGGTCATAAGGCCGCTCAGCGTCAGGAAGAACGACAGGATTATCGGAGCCGACCTCAGCGCGTCGCGGAGAGCGACGTCGGGAGAAGCGCAAACGATCGAACCGGCGCAGTCGGACAGGACGAACAGGAAATTCATGAACGTAAACGCCGAGATAACGAAGAAAAGGGCTACGGCAAGAGACGCCGTGAGGTTGTGTCTTTTCTGCTTTCCGTCAAGGCCGGAGAGTACGCAGCCGTCCCGATCAACGATCTTTTTCATCACCATTTAACCCAAACGGCAAAATCTCCGTTTTCCCTTTCGTTGAAATAGAGGTGCTCAAGGTCAAATGAACCGTCGCGTCCCGTCAGCGTGACCAGCGACGCCCCGATGAGGTCGAAATCCTCCGTTATCCCCACGGATTTCAGCCCCGTCCGCATCGCCTCGTCTTCGGAATCCGCGTCGATATGAGCGAAGTAGAGCTCGGTGCCCGTCTTTACCCCGAGGCCGACGACGACGCCCTCGTATTCAAAGGTCCAGTCGACGTTATGGGCGTGGCCCATGAAGGCGGCCTTCAGGTTGTGATCTTTCGCCCGGTCGATAAAATCGCTGGCGAATTCTTCCTTGCCGTTGTCCGCGAAATCTTCCAGCTTGAAGTATTTGTTTTTGATATCTGACCCTTTTTCCGTAACTTCGGTCCACGCCTTCGCGTTCTCATCCTGGGGGATGTGATAGTACGCGATGACGGGGACGTCCTCGCCCGCAAGGGCGTGTTCGCTTATGAACCAGTCGGTCTGCTCCGGACGTATGTAGTCGTAATCCCGGGATACGGACAACTCCGTCTCCGAGAACGAAGCCCCGGAGTCGATATTCGCTATCATCCAGGCGACCGCGGAATCAGCCGTCCCATCCTCAGTCAGATTGATGACGTAATTGCTTCTGCCGTACAGGTCGTCGTTCGGCTCAAAGTAGATGCAGTGGGGCGCCTCTCTGAACTCCTTCGCGAGCTTGTTCGGACTGTACAGGGCGTGCCTGTCGTGATTGCCCCAGACCGGCGCGTACAGAAAGCCGTATTCTTCCGCTTTTTTCTCAAAATAGTCGATGAAGGTCTTGAGGTGATACGAATTTGCGAGCATGAACATATCCCCGGTCAGCTCCACGAGGTCGATTTTCGCCGACTCGCCCTGCTCGGCGACGATATGGCCGTTCACCTCTTCCAGCAGCTTGTCGAGATACGCCGTCGACGCCTTCGTCGACGAATTGACGTTCCAATGGATATCCGTCAGTTGAAGGATGTTGAAATCGTCGTGATACTGAACGTTGAAGACGTAGTCCTCAAGATGTTCGGAGGACTTTTGTACCGCCGAACATCCGACGAACGACAACAGCATCGCCGCCGCCGTAATGAAGCAAATAAGGTGTTTTTTCATTCGTTTCCCTCCTCAAAGTGCTTTTATAGAGCCGGTCACCGCCGGCCTTTGACCGCTCCGGCCGGAGCGGATCGGAACACGGATGCTGTTTCGGCTCGTCCCCGTGCGGTCGTTCAATGATTTGAAGGGTCGTTCGCCGCCGTTTTTGCCCTCGACGTACCGAGGTGCGGCTCACCTGGCGTCCGGACGTTCCAGATTCTCCCGGGAATAGTTTTCGTAACCGCGCGTCTTGTGCTCGTGGCTGTTCCAGTATTCCTCGGCCACCGGAGCCCATGAAGCGGCGTACGCGTCGCATTTTGCGCAGAGGTGCTCCGCAGACTCCGGCGATTCCGGGCTGGTCTGACGGGCGCCGGTGCGTTCGATCATGGCGCGGAGCTCCTCCGGATTTTCAAGCAAAGGGCAGGGTCGCAGATGGTTGCGGTTGAAGGGCTGGCCCCTGCGGTATTCCCTGAAGAGCGGGCTCTGCAGGATCTCGGGTATGGATTTGTCCCGGATATTGCTGTCGGAGAAGTGGATGAACACGCATGGCTCCGCGTCGCCGTCCGCGTTGATGTGGAAATAATCCCGACCTCCCGCAATACACCCGCCGACGAATTCGCCGTCGTTCTGAAAGTCCATGGGAAAGAACGGGATATCGCATTCCGCCGAACGGATATAGCGTATCCGGTCGATCACGGCGCGGCGCTGTTCCGGCGTGGGCATCAGCTCCGGCGCGGCGTTGTTCCCCACGGGCATGTAGTGAAAGTAGAAGCCGAAGTGGGCGCCTTTCGATGCCATGAGTTCAAGGAATCCGTCGCTTGTGACCGTTTCGATATTGTCCCGAGTGTAGCACACCGAAATGCCGTAGACGATCCCGTATTTCTTGAGCAGGTCCATGGCGCGCATAGCGGAGGTGTGATGGCCGTCGCCCCGGCGGGCATCGTTGGTCTCCTGCGTGCCTTCGATGGAGATCAGGAAAGTGATGTTCCCCAGATCACGGACTTGCCGGCACAGTTCTTCCGTGATAAGCGTGGAGTTCGTATAGGCGGCAAAGAAGCAGTCGCGGTGCTTCCGGCACAGTCTGATAAGATCGTCCTTCCGGACCAGCGGCTCTCCGCCGGTGAGCATATAGACGTGGGTGCCGAGGGACTTTCCCTCTCTGACGATCCTGTCCATCTCCTCATATGTGAGGCTGGCCTTGTGTCCGTAGGTGCCGGACCAGCATCCGACGCAATGCAAATTGCACGCCATGGTGGGATCGAAAAGAATGAGCCAGGGAACGTTGCAGTCCAGTTTCTCCCTGCTTTTGCGGATCTTTTTCGTCCCGCAGAACCCCGCCTCGAAGCCGAGGGACATAATCATTTTCTTTGCGAACCCCGGGTCGGTCTCATCCAGGATCGTATAGATCAGTTTCATAAAGCGGTCATCCGGATCGCGGATCATCGCCTTCACGCTCTCCACCCGCTCCGGAGACGCCTCTCTGTAAAACTTCGGGAGCATATCCGCGACCTTCATGAGGGTCTTTGCGCGCACGGAGGGATCGGCGAGGTTGCCGTACAGGCGGCTCAGCAATGCCCGTGCGACCGCGCGTTTTATGACGTGACCGATAGAAGACATTTCGATTTCCTCCGTGATTCGGGATTGGTTTGCCGTGTAAGGTTTCGGTGTGATATGTCCGTCCGTCGCGGTCTTGAGCGATTTTGTTCCATAAGATAATAATACCATATACGCGCCGAAGTTTCAAGGGCGTTCTGAGACCGAATTCTCCGGAGAACGCGAAAAACGTCGCAGTCACGCAAATCCGCTGTTGAAATGTCATTTTAATTATGTTACAATAAAAATACAATATTTATTCATTTTGGAAACCCCGGCCGTCCGGCCGCGGTTTCGACGAAGGTATCCAAAGTAATTTATTTATCAACGGAGGAACTTGCAATGAACGAATCTGCCCGTAAGAAGCCGATGCGGCGACTGCTCGCCGTACTGCTCTCCCTCTGCATGTGCCTGCCACTGCTGCCCGCCGGAGTGTGGGCGCAGGACGAGCCCGCTGCGGAGGAAAGAACGGTCCCGGCGACCATAATCACCAAAGACGGGGAGATCCCCGTGGATGAGGACTGGGACGAGACGTATCCCTACGGTACTTTCGCCTTCGGAACTCATCAGGCGGACGTTGCCGAACCCGGCGCGAAAACGTCCGACGGACAGGAGATCCCGCAGACCATCCTGATCCCCGTGTACCGCCTCGGCGGTACCGCCGGCAGGGTGACGGCGAAGATCACCTATGCGCCCGCGGTGACCACCGAGCCCGACGGGACCGGGTACGTCTTCGACTACGCGGCGTCAGGAAAGCAGGACCTTCTTATTGAATATGAGAACCCCACCCCCGTGGCGGCGTATCAGGAACTGGGCGTCCCCGGTGAGGAGCGCGAGATGACTGCCTCCGACCTGACGGTTGTCTGCCCGGACGTCACCGAGGACACGGGCGAGGATGACGAGGTCACTCTCGCCGTTTCCGAAGAGGTCTTCGCGACCTCCTACCGTTGGCAGACCGTCCGGAACGGGGAGTGGTACGACATAGACGACGCCACGGACAGTTTTCTCACAGTCCGCTGGGGCGATCTGTGGGATTTTGAGAACTCCGTTCCTACCGGAGCGGACTTCCGCTGCATCCTCAACATCGACGGCGCGCTTTCCTGCACGGAGTCTCTTCTCGGCGAGGTCTACGAGCCCGTTGCCGAGCCCGAGACGATGCCGGAGGACATAAAAGAGAAAGCAGACGCCGAATATACCGCGCTGAGCTTCAGCGAGAATTTCGACCTCATGCAGTTCGACGTGACCTTCGCCGAGGGCGAAGCGGTCAAGTACATCCGCGTCACCGCGCTGGACGATTCCGAGGCGGAGCTGCCCGAACTGGGCCTCTTCACCATCGACGCCTGCGAGGGCGGCGAACTCAGCGACGTGTGTAACACTCTCACCCTCATGGTGTCGGACAACGACGAGGGAGAACCCTCCGAGGTCGGCTTTGAAGTGAGCGAGATCTCCGTGGACCGCGAGGCGGGCGTCGCGAAGGTCAGGATCGTCCGCACCGGCGGCAAGAGCTATACCGTGACGGCGCACTACTCCACCGTGGACGGCACCGCAAAGGCCGGCGAGGACTACACCCGCAAGGAAGGCGACGTGGCGTTCGCCGGCTCCGTGGACGAGGTCGAGATCCCCATCGAGCTTATTTCCACCGGCGACAGGTCGGAAAAGTCTTTCGAGATCGAACTCAGCGACCTGAAGGGCGGCGGAGAAAAGGAGCTCTGCTCGTTCTCCGCCGACCGGATCACCGTAACGCTGACCGGCGACTCCCCCGAGGTTCCCGACGACGGCTCCGGACAGAATCTGTCCACGCTGCTCAACGGCGCCGACGGCGAGGATGTCTCCGGAAACGTGAACACCGGCGAATCCGCTCTCCTCGGAGGCGGAGGAGTCGCCGTGGACGGCGCGGTCCAGATGCAGAACGGCGAGGAACTGACCGCCGACTTCAACGTGGAACCGGCGACCCGTTCACATACCGTGGCCGAGAATTTCTCGTTCAAACGCGGCAGCGAAGAAGAGTATGCAGCCTCGGATTACTGGATGGACTGGGAGTTGGCTATCGGCTCGTTCCCGTCGGAAGGGCTCGACGCGAAGGATACGCAGCACTACAGGAATAAAATCACCAGCCGGATGACGGCGACGGCGTCCAACAACAACGGCGGAGAGATCCTCGTCAATGATATG
>JAFWWR010000156.1 GCA_017518025.1 Clostridia bacterium | reverse complement strand
GCCCCTTTCCTTCAGCACGAACGGCGCGTCGTCGAATCTTTTCAGAATCATGGCGAACTGCTCCCTTGTTGCGTTGCCTCTCGGCGCGGCGGTATCCTTCGTCATGCCGGAGATGAGGCCCTCGCCCACCGCCCAGGCGAACGACTCCGCGGCGTAGCTGTGGATCTTGTTTTTGTCGGCGAATGCGTCGAGATCGGCGCGTTTCGACACGTCAAGGAGTTTCACGTCGCAATATCTGTGGAGCATGGTAACGAGCTGTTCTCTGGTGATCTTGCCGTTTGGGTCGAAGATTCCCTCGGAGACTCCGTTGACGATGCCGCGGTTCGACGCCCATACAACGGCCTTCGAGTACCACTTGCCGTCCTTTACGTCGGAGAACTTGTCCCTGAACGTCACCGCCGGCTCGCCTTCACGGCGGTACAGGACGGTGACCACCATGGAGCGGGTCATCGGAGCGGTCGGATTGAATTTCCCGCCGCCGACCCCGTCCATGTAACCCTTTTCGGAGACGTAGGAGACGGCGTCATAGCTCCAGCGCGACTTTTTCACGTCGATAAAGGGTCCGTCAAACGGATAGGTCTCCGCCGCGGAGACGGAAAACGCCGTAACTGAGGCGATCATGATCGCCGTTAAGATGAGAGATACCAGTTTTTTCATGATAGTTCCTTCCTTTTTGGGTATTCACTTATTTTTCCATTTGCCCGGCAAGCAGTTTTTCCATGATGCGGGAGTAATCCGGGTCCCTCGACGAGCTCAGGAGGGTGATCCCGCCCTTGTCCTCCGAGTCGGTCAGCAGATCCGCCTCGCGAAGTCTCCGTTCCGTCTCCCGGGCGGTGCCTGCAGCGCCGTCGAAGATCAGCACGTCTGGTCCCGCGACCTCCGCGATCACGTCGCGGACGTGGGCGTAGTGTGTGCAGCCCAGGACGATGGAATCGGCGCCCGGGAGATGCGGGGCCAGTATTTCCGTCACCAGGGAGAGGACGCCGTCTCCGTCGACCTCCCCCCGCTCCACCGCCTCCACGAGGCCGTGGCAGGGGACGAAGACGAATTCGGCCTTGTCACGCAGCTTGTCGGACAGGGCGCGCAGTTTTTCCTCTCTTATGGTCAAAGGGGTCGCCATGACCAGCACCCGGGGCCGCTCACCCGCCTCGGCGGCGGGCTTCAGCGCCGGCTCCATGCCGATGATGGGCACGTCCGGGTATTTTTTTCTCAGGTACCCCGCCGCGGCGCTGGTCGCCGTGTTGCAGGCGATGACCACCGCCTTGGCGCCGTCCGCTATCAGCCGGGTCACGGCGTCGTCCGCCAGACAGCGCACCTCTTCCGTGGTGCGCTCGCCGTAGGGAGCTCTCGCCGCGTCGCCGAAGAATACGAAATCCTCCCGGGGCATCCGCCTCACGAGCTCGGGCAGGACGGAGAGTCCGCCCACGCCGGAGTCGAAGACCGCTACCGGATCTCTTCTCCGGTTCGGATCATTCGTCGGTTTTTTCTTCATTTTCCTTATCTTCCGATCCTTCCGGCGCCTCTTGCTTCTCGTTTGAAACGACGACTTTCCTCACCGCCTCGAGAACGGCGGAGAGAAGAGCGCCGATAAGGAAGATCACCCAGGTGATGCCCCACTTGTGAGTCAGAAAGCTGACCGTGAAGTAGACGATCAGCACCACGAGCCAGAGAGCGCCTTCCATGTTGGACCATATCTTCGAGACGGACTTGCCGCGGTTCAGGTCGAACACGGCGTCGATGACCATGGATCCCACGGCGCCGCCGAGCCAGATGACCCAGGTGACGTCCCACCTTCTCGTCAGGAAGCTGACGATGAAGTACGCCGCCGCCGTGATGAGCCAGAAGGACGTGTGCGCCGCCTCCTCCACGGAGGCGAGGCCGTCGTTCTTCGGCCTTTTTTCTTCCCCGGGCTTTGTCTCGGGGACGGGGGCCTTCAGCCCCGCCGCCGCTTCCTTTATGCGTGGCATGACCGTCTCCACCGCGGATCTGTAGGCGTCGAGATCGGCGACTCCCGCGGCGACTTTTTCGTCGTAGAGGTCTTTCGCCTCCGCGACGAATCCGTCCAGCGCCTCCGCGTATCCCGGGGCCTCGGACGAGGCGCCGAAACGCTGAAGCTGCTTTTCAAAATGGCTTCTTATCTGATTTTTCATACCGATCCGTCCTTTCTGTGCCGGCAATTCGTCAGAAGATGACCGGCTGCGCCGAGACGCAGAGTCCCGTGCCGGTGTCGATCCCGAAGATCGCGCCGCTTGCCCGCTCGCCGCCGTCCGATCCCTCGAATTTGACCGGGATCCCCTCGGTGAACTTGCGGATCACGCATTCCGTCTTTACCCCCAGGACGCCGCTTTGAGAGCCGGTCATCCCGAGATCGGTGATATACCCCGTTCCGCCGGGGAGCACCGTGCAGTCGGCGGTCATGACGTGGGTGTGAGTCCCCGCCACGGCGGCGACTCTGCCGTCGAATTTTCTCGCCAGCGCCAGTTTTTCGCTGGTGGCCTCGGCGTGGAAGTCCACCACGGCGGCGTCGTAATTTCCCTCCTCGCGGCGGAGGATCTTCTCCAGCGCCTCGAACGGGGAGTTCGACGGGTCCATGAACACCTGCCCGATGAGGTTCACCACCAGCACCGAGGCGCCGCCCGCGTCCGCGACGAGGTACCCCGTTCCGGGCGCGCCGCCGTACACGTTCGCCGGGCGGAGAGCCCGGGGGTCGTCGTCAAGCAGGGAGTAGACGTCCCGGTGGCGGAAGGTGTGGTTGCCGCCGGTGACGACGTCGCACCCGGCGTCGATCAGCTCCCCGAAGGACGACGGGGTCATCCCGTTCCCGTCGGCGGAGTTCTCGCCGTTGGCGACGGTGAGCGAGACGCCGTTTTCCCTGACGAACGAGCGGAGCCGCCCGCCCGAGGCGAGATACCGGATCCCGTTTCCCCGGACCACGTCGCCGAGCATCAGTATTTTAAGAATCATCTGGTATTCTCCTTCGGTCAAAACGACACGGAGAGATGACCGCGACGGCACACCCCTCCGTTTTGTCAGCTCATGAGACCGTCTCAGACGATCACGCCGCGGCGGCGGCGATTGTAGTCCGAGCGCGGATTGACTATCTCGCGCCAGTCAAGGTCGCCCCTGTCAAGGGCGCAGATCAGCACCTCGGCTGTGGCGATGTTGGTCGCCACGGGCACGTTGTGCACGTCGCAGAGGCGGAGAAGATTGTATTCCGTCTCGTTCCAGCCCTCGTTGTTCGGCGTGGTGCTCCTGAAATACAGGAGTACGTCGATCTCGTTGTATGCGATCCTGGAAGCGACCTGCTGCTCTCCCCCGTGTTCTCCCGCGAGGAGCTTTTCTATCTCGAGCCCGGTGGCTTCGGATACGTATTTGCCGGTGGTGCTGGTGGCGCAGATGTGGTGTTTGGACAGAATGCCGCAATAAGCGATGCAGAACTGCGTCATAAGCTCTTTTTTGGTATCGTCGGCGATGAGGGCAATATCCATGGTACTATCCTTTCTTTGGGCTGTATATGTGAAAGTGAACGTCTGTCAGAGTCTGATCTTCGAGCGGAGCCGGTCGAGCCCGCGGAAGAGGGGGACGCTGTCCCCCAGCAGTCTTGCCGCCGTATTTCTCGCGGCGACGGAGGTGATCCCCTCGCTCAGCAGGACTCCCTTGTCCTGGGCCGCGGGGAGACGGTCGTCGTGGGGATAGACCCCCACGCAGCGGACGGAGCATTCGTCGATCATCTCGAGAAGTCCGGCGCGGACCCCCAGATTCGCCAGCGATACGTCGAAATCGTTGATAACGAGGCGCACGTCGAGGCCGTCGCGGACCGCCGCCAGCTTCTGCGCCGTGATCTCGGCGGCTCTGATGGCCGTCCGGCTCTGGCCGGAGACCACGATCGCCATGGTGGCGAACTCCTTCGCCAGCAGACGCGGCACGAAGCTCTCGGCGCCGGAGTCGCAGACCACCGCGTCCGCTCCCGATTCCTCGGTGAGCTTCTTCAGCGCGTCCGGGATGTTTTCGTAGACAGGTCCGTTCTCGGGACCCAGCACGTCCTCGTCCGGGGCGGGGCAGAACATGATCGCTCCTTCCTTTACGGGAATGCTTATCAGCGTCCTTTCCGCGTCGGAGCGGTCCGCCATGTAGTCGTAGAGGTTGAAGATGATCCTGTCGCAGGTCCCGGTCATGAGCTCGAGACTGCGGGAGCGGAAATCAAGGTCCACCAGCAGGACCTTCATCCCCTTTTCGGCCATCGCCGCCGCCACGGAGGCGGAGACGGTGGATTTGCCCACGCCGCCCTTCAGGGAAGTGACGATTATTTTTTCCTTTCTTTTCAAGTTACGCCATCCCCTCTCTTCGGCCGAAACCTACTCATCTATGTTAAATTGTAACATAAAACTGCAGTTTTTGTCAATAGGGTGCATAAAAAACTCCGGATTTTTTTGCGCGGTTTTGTATCTTTTCACTTATCCGGGCGGAAAATCAGCTCCGGCTCAGCTCGTCGCTTCTGTTTTTCGCCGCCTCGACGCCGCGTTTGACCGCTTCGCCGAATCCCGAGTCCGCCATGGCGACGAGCGCCGCCTCGGTGGTGCCCTTTTTGGAGGTCACGCGGCGGCGGAGCTCCGCGGCGGGGACTCCCGTGTTCTCAAGGATGGCGGCGGTGCCCACCAGAGTCTGGGTCGCAAGGGCTTCAGCCACCTCCGGGTCCATGCCCGCCTCCACGGCCGCCGCGGCCATCTCCTCCGCCAGGAGGCAGAAGTAGGCGGGGCCGCTGCCGGACACGGCGGTGACGACGGAGATCATGTCCTCGCTCACGCGGTATATCTTGCCCATTACGGAGAACAGCTCCTCCGTGAGAGCGCAGTCGTCCTCACCGGCGAGCTTGCCCGGCGCGTACGCCACGGCGCTTTTCGCCACGGAAAGGGCGAGGTTAGGCATGAGGCGGACCACGGCGGCGCCGTCTATCGCGCTCTCGATCCGCTCCGTCCCTATCCCGGCCATGATGGAGAGATAGAGCTTGTCCGGGGTGAAGTATTCGCCGTACATCCGGACGGCGTTGTCGAATTCCTGGGGTTTTATGGCGAAGATCACCACGTCCGCCGGGGCGATATCCGACGGCTCGCCGCGGATCACGCCGTATTCCGCCGTCACGGCGGCGGCGCCTTCGGGATCCACGGGGTTTACGGTGACGATCTCGTCCGGCCGTCTTACTCCGGCGCCGACGATTCCGCCGATCATGGCGCGGGCCATGAATCCCGTGCCGATAAACGCTGTTCTGCGACCTCTCATTCTGCCGCCTCCCGTCATTCTCTCACCTGGCCGTCGCCGGTGACGAGATATTTGTACGAAGTGAGCTCACGGAGGCCTACGGGGCCTCTGGCGTGGAGCTTCTGGGTGGAAATGCCGATCTCGGCGCCGAAACCGAACTCGAATCCGTCGGTAAAGCGGGTCGAGGCGTTGTGATTCACGCAGGCGGAGTCGATCTCACGCATGAATTTCTCCGCTGCTGCCGGGTCCTTCGCCACGATGGCCTCCGTGTGGCCGGAGGAGTACTTCCGCACGTGGGCGATGGCGTCCTCGAGGGAGTCCACCACCTTCACGGCGATATCGAGGGAGAGATATTCGCGGAAAAAGTCCTCCTCCGTCGCCTCGACGGCCTCCGGGAAGAGGGAGCGTGTGACGGGACATCCGTGTATCGTCACTCCGCGATCGCCGAGCGCCCGGCAGATTCGCGGGAGGATATCCGTCCTGTCCCGGTGGAAGAGAAGAGTCTCCGCCGCGTTGCAGACGGACGGGCGGGAGCACTTGGCGTTGACGGCGATGCGCTCCGCCATATCGGGATCGGCGTCGGCGTGGATATAGACGTGGCAGTTCCCCACGCCGGTCTCCAGCACCGGCACCCGGGAGTTCTCGCAGACGTTGCGGATAAGACCCGCGCCGCCCCGGGGGATGATCAGGTCGATCATACCGCGCAGGCGCATCATCTCCTCCACGTCCTCGTGGGACGCGGATGCGGAAAGCCCGATGCTGTCCGGCGGAACGGCGGTCCCGCCGAGCGCCTCCTTCATCACGTCCACCAGCGCACGGTTCGATACCGCGGCGCTCCGGCTGCCGCGAAGGATGATGCCGCTTCCGGCTTTTATCGCAAGGGAGGCGGAGTCTACCGACACGTTGGGGCGCGCCTCGAAGATCATTCCGATAACGCCGACGGGGACTCTCACCCGGCGGATCCGGAGGCCGTTCGGGCGTGTTGTCTCGTCGATGATCTCGCCTACGGGGTCGGGCAGGGCGGCTACCTGCCGCACGCCCTCCGCCATGGCGGAAATCCGTTTTTCGTTGAGGGAGAGACGGTCGAGGAGAGATTCCGACATTCCGCCCGCCCGCTCCCGTTCCACGTCCTCGCGGTTCCGGGCGAGGATCATCCCGCGGTTGTCCTCAAGGGCGTCCGCGATCTTCATCAGCGCGTCGTTTTTCTCCTCCGTCGTGAGGAGGGTGAGGCGTGTGGCCGCCTCTCTGACTTTTGCCGCAAGTTCTCTTACGCTGCTCATGCTTACAGTTCCTTTCCCGGGCCGATCACGAACAGATCGTCCCGATGGACGGCGATCCCGGACGCGCCGGGTCCGCAGTTCTCTCTCAGCTCGCCGGCGCCCGCGGACGCGACGCCGCGGCCAAGATTTTCTCCCGTGGAGGACAGCACCTCCACCGTGTCGCCCGCCGTAAAGTCGCCTTTTACGTCGGTGACTCCCGCCCGGAGCAGACTGCTCCTGCCGCCGGCGACGGCCTGCGCCGCTCCGTCGTCCACGTAAATCTCCCCGCAGGACGGCGCGTAAAACGCCAGCCACTGGGTCCTTGTTCTCAGAACGTCGTCCGCCTTGAAGAGGGTGCCCTCACCCTCGCCGCGGACGGCTTTTATAACCGGGTCCTCT
Source organism: Clostridia bacterium (assembly GCA_017518025.1). Taxonomy (GTDB): domain Bacteria; phylum Bacillota; class Clostridia; order Oscillospirales; family CAG-272; genus RUG11130. Next base: position 201 of record JAFWWR010000156.1, on the reverse strand, counting down.
CCGGAAGAGGAGCAGATGAACACGGGCACGCCCGCCCGGGTCGCCAGCTTCGCTCCCCGAAGCTTCGTTATCATGCCGCCGGTGCCGACGGAGCTTCCGGAGTCTCCCGCTTTGTCAAGAACGTCGTCGATCCTGTCAACGACGGGGATCAGCTTTGCCGTCGGGTCCTTCGACGGGTCGGCGGTGTAGAGACCGCCCACG
>JAFWWR010000155.1 GCA_017518025.1 Clostridia bacterium | reverse complement strand
GCCGCCCGGCCGTACAAGTTGGACAACGGCGAGGAGACCGCCACGGGGCTCGACACCAACTTCATCACGGACGACGATCCGGGATTCGTTGATTTCGATGGGCGGGATTACGGGATCCGCCCCGACGCGCCGCTGTTCAGTAAGATCCCCGACTTCGTACCGCCGCCATTTGAGAAGATGGGCACGGTGGACGACGGGGCGGAATGATTCCCGAAAGGAGACAGATCATGAAAAAGATGACAGACAGAAAACTGCGCGAGGTGACGGCGGCGAGATTCGACATTGACCTCAACATGCCGAAGGATTACCCTCCGATCGAGGCGCGCCCCACGGAAGAGGGCGGCGTCAGAGACCGTTTCTTCGCCTCGGTGGCGGAGCTTCCCGACGAAATCACGGTGGTGAGGCCCTTCAACACCGACGCGTTCCCCATGTCGAACGCGAACACGTTTTTCGTCTCGCCGGAGGGCGACGACGGAAACGCCGGCACGAAGGCGGCTCCCCTCGGGACCGTCGCCGCGGCGCTGGAGAGAGTCAAGGGACTCGGCGGCGCGAAGATCGTCCTTATGGGCGGCGACTTCGATCTGACCGAGTCGCTGAAGATCGGGCCGGAGCACTCCGGGACCGAGTCGTCTCCGCTTATCATCACGGCTGACAAGGGCGCACACCCGAAGATCTCCGCCTCGTTCTCCGTTCCCGTATCGGCGTTCCGGCCGATCCCCGACGGCGATATGAAGAAAAAGCTCAAAAAAGAGGCGGCGGAGCACGTCGTCTGCGCCGATCTTCGCCGGCTCGGCGTGACAGATCTCGGCTCCGTCGTGGAAAGAGTCGGAAAATTCGGAACAATAGCCGGCTCGACCCTCATCATCAACAACAAGCCCCAGGATCTCGCCCGCTATCCCAACGCCGACGAGGATCTGCTCAACATCGGAGACAGGATCTACGCAGGCGGCATTGAAGGACCCGACGACATGTCCGCGTGGAGCTCCTTCAAGGGGCACGATCCCACATGGGAATTCGGCCTCACCGACGAGCGGTGCCTCGACTGGGAGTGGAGGGACGACATCTACCTCTACGGAGCGCTGTGCTTCGAGTGGACGCGCCGGTACGCCGAGATCGGCGGCTTTGACAGAGAGAAAAAGTCCGTCAGAGGAGTCCGCCCCTTCGACTCGAGCCCCATACGGAAAGGTGAGAACAACACGTACTTCTTCCTCAACGTATTCGAGGAACTGGACGCCCCCGGTGAGTGGTATCTGGACCGGTCGGACGGCACGCTGTACCTCTATCCCCCGGAGGGCGGGCTGAAGGAGGACGACGACGTGCGCTTCATCTCGCGCCCCGTGGACCTGTTCCTTATCGAGGGGGCGGAGAACGTGCTCATCGACAACCTCGACGCGGGCAGATGCGCCGGATCTGCGTTCATCGTAGAAAACTGCAGGCAGGTACTGATCCAGCGGTGCCATATAACCGGAACCGTCGTGGGATCAGGCCGCGGAGACAGCGCCGTCGTCCTGGAAGGCGGTTACCGGAACGGCCTCATCGCCTCCTTGATCGAGCATTTCTCCACTCAGGCGGCGGGGGTCGCCGGCGGCGACAGAAAGAATCTCATTCCCTGCAACAACTTCATCCAGAACTGCACCGTGAAGAATCCGCACAACCGCTTCGGTCTTTCAAGTTCCGGCGGAGTCGGAAACATACTCTCCCATAACTATCTGGAGTACACCACCATCATGGACGCCGGAAACAACGAGTGCATCATGGAGTACAACGTCATCAAGGGCGGCGACACGGAGACCCACGACACCGGAATGATCTACGTGGGAGGCGGCGGATGCTCCTCCTGCGCCAACCATTACAGATACAACTATTTCTACGACTTCGTGAAGGGCGACTACGGCGTTTACTTCGACGATCTCTCCCGGGGTATGTACGCCTACGGCAACATCGTCGTCGGCAACGGCACCATAGGCGACGGAACGGAGTGGGAATCCGGAGGACGCTCGTACAACCACCACAACGGGGGCGAGCACTGCTTCTGGAACAATATCAGCATAGACGCCGGATATTTCGCCTTCGGAGGCGACATCTCCTACTGGCTCTGTTCCTTCGGCCACTGGAAGGGCTTTTTCGAAGGAATCTACGACGCCGCGGTGGAAATGAGCAACGAGAAGTATCTGGGGCGCAACCCCACCTACCGGGACTACGTGAAGGCGGTATTCCGGCACCACGAAGACCTGCAGGACCCGGATTACGTCGAAAAATCCGGCTGGGCGGAGCGGCGGCTCCGCACCCCCTGGTGCAACCACTACGAGAACAATCTGATCGTCCGCGCCGCGCGTCCGTTCAAGCTGGACAACGGCGAGGAGACCGCCACGGGGCTCGACACCAACTTCATCACGGACGACGATCCGGGATTCGTTGATTTCGATGGGCGGGACTACGGGATCCGTCCCGACGCTCCGCTTTATAAGAAGATCCCGGACTTCATACCGCCGCCGTTTTACAAAATGGGTACGGTGGACGATTTCGCCGGGGAGGAATGAGGTATAACGAAAAACCGAGAGGAGCGATCCTCTCGGTTTCTTCATACTATCATTTACATTTTCTGCGCGGCGAGAGCCGCGTATTTCATTTTGGACTTTTTCAAAAAAATAATATATAATTTTAGCAAAGCATGTGACCCGAACAGTCGAATTAACGATATATAGGGTGACAGCAAAAGAAAAAAGGAGGACGTTATCAATGGACGATTCCCAGATCGTAGACCTCTATCTGTCCCGTGACGAATCGGCCATATCCCGGACGGCGAGCAAGTACGGATCACGGCTCCGAGACGTAGCGAACAGGATCCTGAACGACTTTACCGCCGTCGAGGAGTGCGAAAACGACACTTACCTTACCGCGTGGAACCGGATCCCGCCGAGCGAGCCGAGAACGTATCTATTTGCGTTTCTCGGTAAGATCATACGCTGTCTTGCAACAGACGAGGTGCGCAGAAGAAGCAGTTCGAGAAGAAGCGCCGTCATCTGTGAGCTCACAAAAGAAATGGAAGACTGCATTCCGGACGGGACAAACAGCGTTGAGGACGCCGTCGATGCCAGAGAGCTGGGCAAGCTTATAACCACGTTCCTCGGAAGCTGCTCCGAGGACCAGCGGAAGGTGTTTGTCAGGCGGTACTGGTACTTTGACACCATTCAGGAGATCGGCGACCTGTACGGCTTTTCAAACAGCAAGGTGAAAATGATCCTGTCCCGGCTGAGAAAAGAGCTGAGCGCCTTCTTGATGAAGGAGGGGTATCAGGTATGAGCGAATATAAATGGATCTACGCCGTCGGCGAGATCGACCCCGAAATCGTCGAAGAGGCGGCAAGGGAAAAGGCCGATCCCCGGGCGGCGGAGTGGCCGGAATACGGCAGACAAACGCGTAAAAACGGACGATGGGATTCCGTCGCCATGAGAAACATCAGGCGCGCCGCGATAATCGTGCTCGCCGCGCTGGTGACGGCCTTCGGCCTGCTCATGACGAATGAAAAAGTGCGCGCCGCGGTGTTCAGCATTTTTACAAAACAAGACAAACACGTTGTGAAACGAGATGAGTACGGGGTAAAAATCAACTTCGGTGACCCGGATAAAAAGGGAAGCAGCTCATCCGAAGGTATTGACGTTCAGGACGTGACCGTAGGTTATATCCCGGAAGGGCTCGCAGTGGTCGAATTACAAGACGTGGACTCCCCGAACGAACGTACGATCCGTCTTGAAACCGGAGAGGGGATAAAAGACCTGTTCTCCCCGTTTGTTCAGATAAAAATAGGCCGTTCGGACGAATTTGAACCGGGGTTCGGCACAAGCACATATGACAAACTCGTTTATGAGTCCGTCATCAACGGAATGGACGCACTTTTGTTGAACGTGGTCGGGACCGCGGATGAAAAAGAGGTCAGAACGTGTGCGGCCGTTTTCGGTGACGAGAAAATAACGGTTATGATGTTCGGTCAGTCAATAAGTATGGAAGAATTTCTGAAAATAGCCGAGGGCATCATCTGGTGATCCTGCCGGGATCCCGTTCCCGACCTACTGTTTTTGTGACGCGTGGCAATTATGTCATAGAAGAAAGGAGAAAAACATGAAGAAAATCTTAACAGCGATCGCGGTGGTGCTGGCGCTCCTGATGGCGCTCCCGCTTGCCTCCTATGCCGCGGAAAAGAGCGAGCTGCCTTTTTCCGACGTCAAAGCGGGTAAATGGTACTACGGCGACGTCAAAAGGGTCTATGAATCCGGCCTTATGGCCGGCGTGACCGACGGGTCCTTCGATCCGAACGGCGCCCTGACCCGCGGAATGTGCGCCACGATACTGTACCGCGCCGTCGGTGAGCCCGACGTCGCCTCCCGCAGTCTCTTCGCGGATGTGAAGGACGGCAAGTACTACTCCGAGGCGGTGGCCTGGGCGAAGGAAAACGGCGTCGTCAACGGCAAAACCGCGACGACGTTCGATCCGAGCGGCAATATCACCCGCGAGGAATTCGCCACCATGCTCTACAGATTCCTCGACGCCGAAGACCTTGCGCTTCCCATTACACGCGAGGGAACTCTGTCAGACGCTGACAGCGTCTCGAAGTTCGCCGCCGAAGCGGTGGACGCGATGTATCGCGGAGAAGTCGTAAACGGCAGAGAGAACGGCGAGTTCGACCCCGACGCGGATATCACCCGCGCCGAGGCGGCGGCTATGATCGGTCGCTTCTTCGATAACGCCAAATCGATACTGAGAGTGGAAGAGTCGGGAGATGTAAGAGTCACTTTCGTCGTTCCGGACGCAGAGGGCGGGATCTTCGAGGGGAAAACGATCGACGAAGTCAACATCGGTTATATTCCCGAAGGACTCAATCTCTACTCTGTTGATGAAATCGCAGGGACCGGAGACGATTACCCTTATATCCGTCATTACCGCATCAGCGAAGAGTTCGAGATCCAGAGTATACTCCAGCCGTTTGCCGCAGTATACGTTTCTACTTCCAATGCGTTTGAATGGGGCTGGTCTGAACACACCTTCGATATGGTTTACTTTACGACGCTCAACGGTATGGACGCATACGTGATCGAGAAACCTACGTTTTTTGAAGGAAATGAGATCGACATCACCATTATAACATTCGGTGATAACGACGTCACGGTCAACGTACTCGGGATGGGTTTGAGCAGCGAAGAGGTGTTCCGTATAGCCGAAAGCATTACGGCAACGTCCGCCGACTGATCCAATAGTCTCGTTTACTCAATCGGCACAACAAGTCGGAATAAGTGCCCGCGCCTTTTTGACCCGAAATCATACTCTGTGACTTAATACCGGATGAAATTGCCACGCGTAGGGCAAAAACACGCGTATACCCGACAGACAAAGCTTCCCGGCGAAGTACCTCACGCCGGGAAGCTTTTTTATGGGGCTGTCGCATTCAGCGCAGACCGAAAAAACACCGGCTATGAATCGGCCGGAACAAACAGGTCGAGCCGCGAAGTATTTCGCGGCTCCTTATAGAAGTTTCTTGAAGAGGGCCCGGGAGAAACTTCTTTTCAAAGAAGTTTCTCCCGGATTATAATTGCCGTTATTTCTCTATCCAATCGGCGATCATTTCGCACGCCTTGTCCGTGTTCCCCGCGCCGTTGACGATCACATCCGCGGTCCATTTCGTGGGCTCCACGTACTGCTCGTGGCGGAAGCGCACCATGTCGAGGTACACGTCCGACACCTTGTCGAAGCTGTACCCCCAGGACATATTGCGGCGGAGGCGGCGGACTATCCTCTCGTCCGCCAGGCAGTCCACGAATACGCGCAGATCGAGCCGGTCCCGGAGTTCTTCGTCCCAAAGGGTGAGAAGTCCCTCGACGATCACCGCGTCGGCGCCGCCTGACGCTGCGCGATCCACCTCACCGTGAAAAGCAGTCCAGTCCACTGTATCGGGGCAGTTGTCATCCACGTACTCTTTCCCGCTCAGATGAGATCTGACGTGCGGGCGGTCCGCCTCGTCCTTGAAAAAAGCGTCCATGTGGATCTCCTCCACGGTGAGACCGCGTTCCCTGAGCCGGACGGCAAGCTTTTCGGCAAATGTAGATTTTCCTCCCGCCGTTCCCCCGGCGATACCGATCATTTTCATGCTGTCACCCCTCCCGTGTAATGCGCCGAAGGCGCAATTCATGCCCGCAAGGGCAATTCATGCATTGTCAGATGCAATTCATGCGCGGCATAAGCCGCGCAATTCATGAATTGGCGGCGGAGCCGCCGTGAATTGATGCTCACGCATCATGAATCGGCTTTGCCGTGAATTGACGCTTACGCGTCATTGGCCGCGGGATCACCCGTCGTCTCTCAGCATATCAACCAGCCCCGGTATGGCCTGCTCGAACTTTACGCCGTACCAGTGGGTCTCGTCTCCGACGGTCTTCCTTATGGAGTCCACCGTGAATTCCACCGCCATCCGGAGCGAT
>JAFWWR010000154.1 GCA_017518025.1 Clostridia bacterium | reverse complement strand
CGGGCTCATGTCGAAGGGCGAGAGGCCGGACGTGCGGAGCGCGAGAGTATATATGCTCTACGGCGACCTCAGCGAGAGCGACGTCGCGGCGGTGAAAAAACACGTCATCAATCCCGTGGATTCCCGGGAGGCGTCTCTCGAGCCGGTGAAAACGCTGAAGACCGAGTACGGCACCCCCGGCGACATCCCCCGCCTTGACGGATTCCGTTCACTGGAGGGCGAGGGACTCGACGGATTCATCAAAAAATACGGTCTCGCCATGGACCGGGACGATCTGGCGTTCTGCCGGGACTATTTCATCTCGGAGAAGCGCGACCCGACCCTGACAGAGATCAGGATGATCGACACCTACTGGTCCGACCATTGCCGCCACACCACTTTCCTCACCACGGTGGACCGTATCACCTTCGACGACCCCGTGATCGAGAGGACCTACCGGGATTATCTCGCCGAGAGGGAAAAGCTCGGCCGCACGAAGCCGGTGAACCTTATGGATATGGCGACTCTCGCCGTCAGATGCCTCAAAAAAGAAGGCAAGCTGGACGGTCTCGACGAATCGGAAGAGATAAACGCCTGCACGGTGAAGATCACCGTGGAGCGGGACGGCGTAAGCGAGCCGTGGCTGCTCCTTTTTAAGAACGAAACTCACAACCACCCCACCGAGATAGAGCCCTTCGGCGGCGCCGCCACCTGCATCGGCGGGGCGATCCGCGACCCGCTGTCAGGCAGGTCCTACGTCTACGCCGCCATGCGCGTCACCGGCGCGTCGGACCCCACGGTCCCGGTGTCGGAGACCCGTGAGGGCAAGCTCCCCCAGCGGAAGCTGGTCACCACCGCGGCGGCTGGGTATTCCTCATACGGCAACCAGATCGGCCTTGCCACCGGCATCGTCGACGAGATATATCACCCCGGCTACGAGGCGAAGAGGATGGAGATCGGCGCGGTCGTCGCCGCCGCTCCCGCGGAGAACGTCAGACGCGAGAGACCCGCGGCGGGCGACCTTGTGATCCTGGTCGGCGGACGTACCGGCCGGGACGGATGCGGCGGCGCCACGGGATCATCCAAGTCCCACAACGTCGAGTCTATCGAGAGCTGCGGCGCCGAGGTACAGAAGGGCAACGCTCCCGAGGAGCGCAAGCTTCAGCGGCTGTTCCGCAGCCGCGAGGCGTGCCGGATGATAAAGAGATGCAACGATTTCGGCGCGGGCGGCGTGTCCGTCGCCATCGGCGAGCTTGCCGACGGCCTCATGATCGATCTTGACTCCGTGCCGAAGAAATACGAGGGCCTCGACGGAACGGAGCTCGCGATCAGCGAGTCCCAGGAGAGGATGGCGGTGGTGGTCGCGCCCGAGGACGCGGCCCGGTTCATCGAGCTGGCGAACGGGGAGAACCTTGAGGCCACCGTCGTCGCCCGGGTCACGGACGAGCCCCGGCTCGTCATGACGTGGCGAGGCGACGATATCGTGAATATCAGCCGCGAATTTCTGAATTCCAACGGCGCCGAGAAGCACACGGAGGCCCACGTTGCCGCCCCGGGCAAATGGGAGCGTGAGACCCCCGCCTCGTTTGCCGACGGGATCAAGGCCCTTGCGGGCGATCTCAACGTCTGCTCCCGCAGAGGACTGTCCGAACGGTTCGACTCCACCATCGGAGCCGGCACCGTGCTCATGCCCTTCGGCGGGAAGTACCAGGAAACGCCCATCCAGGCCATGGCGCACAAGATCTCCGTGGAACACGGTCACACCGACGACGTGTCGCTGATGGCGTGGGGCTATAACCCCTATATTTCCGTGAAGAGCCCCTATCACGGCGCGTATCTCGCCGTGGTGGAGTCGGTCTCGAAGCTCATCGCCGCCGGCGCGTCCCGCGAGGACGTGTATCTCACCTTCCAGGAGTACTTCGAGAAGCTCGGCCGGGACAGAGAGAAGTGGGGGAAGCCCGCGGCTGCTCTGCTGGGCGCGTTCCGCGCGCAGCGGGATTACGGTATCGGCTCCATCGGCGGCAAGGACTCCATGAGCGGCTCCTTCGAGGACATCAGCGTCCCGCCGACTCTCGTTTCCTTCGCCGTGACCACCGACAAGGAGAGGAACATCATCTCCGGCGAGTTCAAAAAAGCGGGGGATACGGTGGTCATGCTCTCGCCCGCCACGGGCGGGGACGGCCTTCCCGAGGCGGAGTCTCAGATAGGCGTTTGGGACCGTGCGGCGGACCTTATCAGATCCGGCCGCGCCGTGTCCGCGTACACGCCCGCCCTCGGCGGGGTCGCCGAGGCGGTGCTGAAGATGTGCCTCGGCAACAGAACGGGATTCGAGTTTTCGACAAATGACTTAAATGAGATATTCTCCTACCGCTACGGCTCCGTGATCCTTGAGATCAAGGGCGACGGCGCGCCGGACGGCGCGGCGGTCCTCGGCCGGGTCACGGACGACGGCAGGATCACGGCGGGAGGCGAATCCGTGACTCTCGACGAGCTGTCCGGGATCTACCGCGGCAAGCTTGAGAGCGTTTACCCCACAAAGGTTTCCGGGAATCCGGGCAAAGTCCGGGACGTGACGTTCCGGGCGGCGGAGCGCGTCGCTCCCGCCGCCGGATGCGCGAGGCCCCGGGTGCTGATACCCGTGTTCCCCGGCACCAACTGCGAGTACGACACCGCCCGCGCCCTGGAGGACGCCGGAGCGGAGCCGGAGATCATCGTCGTCAACAACCTTGACGCTGACGGCATCGCCCGGAGCGTGGAGAAATTCGCCCGCGCCGCGGCAGAGTCGCAGATCATCTTCATCCCCGGTGGTTTTTCCGGCGGCGACGAGCCGGACGGCTCCGGCAAGTTCATCACCGCGTTCTTCCGCAACGGAGAGATAAAGGAGCAGGTCACGGATCTGCTGGACCGCCGCGGCGGTCTCATGGGAGGCATCTGCAACGGCTTCCAGGCGCTGGTGAAGCTGGGACTGGTGCCCTACGGCAGGATCACCGACGCGAGGGAGGACAGCCCGACCCTGACCTTCAACACCATCTCCCGCCACCAGTCCCGCATCGTGCGTGTGAGAGTGGCGTCGAACAAGTCGCCGTGGCTCGCCAATACCGAGCCGGGACAGGTCTTTTCCGTCCCGATCTCCCACGGCGAGGGCAGATTCATCTGTCCCGACGGACTCCTCCGGGAGCTTGAGGCGAACGGACAGATCGCCACCCAGTACGCCGATCTCGAAGGCCTCGCCACCATGGACGTGGACTTCAACCCCAACGGATCGGTCATGGCGATCGAGGGGATCACCTCTCCCGACGGCCGTGTGTTCGGCAAGATGGGCCACGCCGAGAGATGGGGCGACGGACTCTATAAGAACGTCCCCGGAGATTACGACATGGGAATGTTCCGCTCGGCGGTGAAGTATTTCAGGGGCTGAGTGAAATTCGGTGTTGTAATCGGATGATTTTTGGTATATAATATATTTCCCCGGACCCTCGGGTCCGGGGAATCTTCTCGGGGTGGAGGTGAGTGAGATTCCGACGAAGAAAACGGGCGGCAAGGTGATAGCCGTCAACAGAAAGGCGCGCCACGACTATTTCGTGGAGGATACCTTCGAGGCCGGGATCGCACTTTTCGGCACCGAGGTGAAAAGCGTGCGCGCCGGCGCGGTGAATCTGAAGGATTCATACTGCCAGATCAAGAGCGGGGAACTGTACGCCGTGGGCGTGCACATCAGTCCCTACGAGAAGGGAAACATCTGGAGCCGTGATCCGCTCAGGGACAAAAAGCTCCTGATGCACAAAAAGGAGATCCTGAAGCTGGGGCAGTACGTGATGCGCGACAGTTTCACGCTGATCCCCCTGTCTCTCTACTTCTCCGGTTCCCGGGTCAAGATGGAAGTGGGGCTCTGCAGGGGCAAGAAGCTCTACGACAAGCGCGAGAGCGACTTGAAGCGCCATGCGGAGCGCGAGATCGAGCGCGCGTCGAAGGGGGCCGACAAATACTGACGAGGGGGCGTAAAGGTTTCGACGGGGATACTGAAGTGCGATAAGCGGGTAGAGTTTGGGGAAACTCTTAAAAAAGCTCCGACTTAAATTAAACGCTAACGACAAAGTAGCACTCGCCGCCTAAGGGCGGCTGCCCTCCGGAGGGGGCCGCGACCGCCGGACTCCCGACTACGGGGACGCCACAGAGCGTCGGCATCACATTTTGCGGCGAACGTGAACGGCCCTTTTGCCTTTGAAGCCGTCATGCACTAAAAGGCTGCCGCGCCCGTCGCCCGTTCATCGGCGGCGGATGCGGGAGATCTATAGGTGAACTGCACCCGGAGAAAGTCGCGTGGATGGATTTTCGGACGCGGGTTCGACTCCCGCCGCCTCCATAAACGATCCTGCCGCGCTCGCGGCAGGATCGTTTAATGATGTTTGCCCTTACGGACAAATGATGTTGCCTTGCGGCAATGATGCGCCCTTCGGGCATGATGTGTCCTGCGGGACATGAGGGGCAAACATCGCATCATTGCGAGCAAAGCGAGCAGCATCATTTCACCGCGCAAGCGGTGAAACATCATCAGCTGCCACAGGCAGCGACATCATTGAAAAAACGATGATTAAAAACCACAAAAAGCAGGTGAAATACAGTGAAAGAAAACAAATTAGCCGACCTGTCTATGGATTTTTCGGTCCGAATCATCAATCTTGTAAAGGGATTGAAGGAAAAACATGAAACCGTGATTGCTAATCAAATAGGCAAAAGCGGCACGTCCATCGGTGCGAACATCTACGAGGCCAACTATGCACAAGGGAAAAAGGACTTTATCTCCAAACTGGAGATAGCGCTCAAAGAAGCAAGTGAAACCGGATATTGGCTGGAACTGCTGTTTCGCACGGGTTATATCGATGAAACAGCGTATAATAACTTGAAGGATCAATGTACCTCTATTCGAGTGATGCTGATCGCTTCTTGCAGGACTGCCAAAAACAATGTCCCGGAATGACCCGT
>JAFWWR010000153.1 GCA_017518025.1 Clostridia bacterium | reverse complement strand
CTCATCCCGCACCTCGCCCGCCGTAGGGGCACTTTGGGAGGGATCAATGCCGGGCAATTTTCTCACGTGCTCCATGGCGGCCTCCCACTGTGTTTTATTACGGTATTATTGTACCATATACGCACTTCCCATGTCAATAAGAATGACCGTTCCTCTCCCTTGACGGAGAGTAGAAAATTACGCCTTATTTTTCCTCTTTTTTGTGGTATTTTACTTTGGGGAATGAAAAAGCCGCGGAACCTGTCCGCGGCTTTGTTTTTCGGCGTATGTCTATAGTCTCTGCCCAATCAGTACTGCCCGATTTTCTCAAACTGAATGTCCGGGAAGTTGGCTCCTTCGCGGATGCGATAGTCGCCGATGGTCGGGTTGACGAACAGGGGGTTTTCGCCCAGGGTATAGCAGAGGTTGTCCTCTATCGTCGAGTACTTCACCAGCGTCTCGTCGAATTCCTTCTCGTCGATCACCCTGTCGATGCTCCTGTTGCCGGTGATAACGAGGGAGGAGTTCTCGCAGAACTCGCGTTCATTCCAGCGGTCGAAATCGGTGGTGATGTCGAAAAATCCGGGCCATTCATTCTTTACCTGCTCTTTTATCTCCGGATGAGAATCGAAGAATTCAAATATGCTGATCCACCTCGGGTACGTCCAGTACGAAAGCACCGGATCGAAGTCCCCGGAGGCGACCGCCCGCTCCACGTCCTCGGTATGCCACGTGTCGTAGGCGCAGCCGATGGGACCGTAGACGGTCGCGTTGTCGCAGTATGCGTTATACTTGCATATGTCGTTGTTGCAGACCGCCGTCGGGACGTTGTAGAACAGATTGGAGACCACGGTCGTTCCGATGGCGTTGTCGAGGTAAATGCCGAATCTGCCGTTCTGGCCGCCGCCTATATTGATGAAGAGATTATATCTGATGAAGTTCCCGCATCCGCCGAACTGGATCGACTGACCGATGGCTCCGGTGTCGTCTCCGTTGAGGCACACCTCGTCGAACACGTTGTACTCCACCACGGCGTTCGTCGACCGGCCGATATCCACGCACTGCCAGAAACACCGCTCAAAGTGGTTGTGACTCACCAGAGGCGAGGGCAGATTGACGTCGACAGTGGCGAGATTGCCGACCCTCAGCCCCGTCAGAGTAAAGTAGTTGTTGTCGATTACCGTGTTCTTGCCCGTGGTAAACAGGTAACCCTCGTCGTACAATTCATCGTATTCGGGAACGAATACCGCAATAGCGCGGGCGACGGAGGACGAGAAGGAACACCGGGTGATGAGAAGATCAAGCGGCTCTCCCTCTTCCGTGGGGCAGATCTCGATCATATTCTTCGAGGCACATCCCGCAAAAGTACAGCGGTCTATAGTCAGCCCGCGGGGATGATGGAGCCCCCTTATCATGTACTTGCTCGAGTTTTTGAAGCCGAGGCCCAGGAGGGTGATATACCCGACGTCCTCGCCGAAGGTCAGCATCCCGCCTTCTTCGGTCTTGTTGTAATAGAACTCGCTCACGGTGATCTGCGTTGCCTTGTCACCGACGAAATAATAGTCGCCGGAGGGGTCGTAAACATAGAAAGTGCCGGTGTCCTTGTCGATCCAGAACTCTCCCGGCGCGTCAAGCTCCTCGGAAACGTTGAGTATCGCCATCTGGTAGTAGTCGGTCGCGAAGCCGTCGCCCAGCTGAGGCCCGTCGCCGAAGTAGACGTCCTCGGGGTGCGGCACGTAGAAAACGTAGTTGCCCGTATCGGGGTCGATCTCGTATCCGTCCGTCAGGATCGCGTCCTTATACCATCCGGCGGCGATATAACCGTAGAGGTAGAGACCGTCCACGGAGTGATACTTCTTTATCCGGTTCTTGAGGAGGGCGTGGCGAACGTGGATATGATATCTGTCGTATGCGACTCCGGCCTGGACGAGATTGTCGGTGCCGTCTTGATACATGTTGGGAAAACGGGCGAGAGTCATCATGCCGCTCTCCGACAGGATCATGCAGGTCACGGGATCGTAGTCGGTGAGCTTGGACGAGACGTCCGCTTTTTTGATATTGTCGACACTCTGGGGGAGGAACAGCGTCTTGTCCGCCTCGGTGAGCTCCTCAAATTCGTCGGCGGTCACGGTGAGTCCGTTGTTGAAGGTCACGTCTCCGTCGCCGTATTTGCAGTAGATGATCCGCTGATCGGGAGTGCCCGAATCCTCGGCGGTGAGGGTAAGGGAGAGCGGGCCGTAGTCGCCGGCTTTGAACGCGACGACGATGTCGCCCTCTTTCGTTCCCTTTATCTCGCGGACTTTTGCGACCGCGCCCGTGAAGGTGGCAAGGGGATGATCGAAGGAGCCGTCGGCCCCGTCGTCGCCGTCAACGGCAACGTACACGTCGGCGTTGTCAACAAGCGGATACTCCGGTTCTGTGTAGTGGCTTCTCACCACCGGTTCGTTATAGACGAGATTGAACGTGTCGTCAAATCTCTTGAGGATGGTTGCGAACTGCTCGCGGAT
>JAFWWR010000152.1 GCA_017518025.1 Clostridia bacterium | reverse complement strand
TTTTGTCTTCAGAATCGATGGAAATTTGAGGTTCATCCGCCTCGTCGAGCGCCATATAAGTCCCGTCCTGCGGCACGATCAGGGCGGAAGGAGCGGTTTCCGTTTCCGTTTCCGCTCTTGTCTCTTTTCCGCCGTCTTCTTTGCTCCCGTTCCCGACGCATGAGATAAGCGGCAGGATAAGCGCTATCGCCAGCGCCAATATTACGATCTTTTTCATGTTTTCTCCTTTCATCCCGCGTTTGTGACGAGCAGGATTACGATCGCCGCGTCCCGGTCAGCTTTTGAAATTCAGATAAGTCCCACTGATATATCGGTTATAGTCAGTGCGTCGTCATACGTAATGGTGATAAGATAACCGTCTTTGGTGTAATGGTGTGATACATTTTGAAAAACATAAACGTTTGAATAAACGAACGGATAATCTCCGTCAGGATCCAGTTCCCGGACTTCGTCAAAAGACATGCCCTGACTCAAACCGGTGAGATCGCTCTTTGACAGTTTGTCGCTGAATGATTTTGAGTAGGTCGTATCTCCGTATTCATCAAACCAAACCGAGACAACGCTCTCTTCGCCGAGATACGACACGCGGTACGTACCGTCCTGAAGCGCCCTGATGCATTCGATCGGGTATTCTTCGTCAAGCTTTTCTATCGGTCCTTTAAAATTCATGATTTTATGCAGTTGACCCTCGTCATAGACCCGGGTAGAGAGATCGATTACTGTTTTATCGTCCGGCGACGTTTCAAAATCGACAGACGGTGTCTCCTCCGCGTATGCGAGGGTCGCGTGGATAAAGTCACCGCTGTACGAGGAAAGGTACGATTTCATGAACTCGTCATAAGTCAGATTGGGATCGTCGCAGAGATACCACGTCTTCTCTCCGCTCGGGGCGTCATTGAAACACTTCAAGCACTCATATCCGTCGGTTTCCGCATAGAACTTTTCCGACGAGCGTCGGTATGAATTCAGAAATACCTTCCCGTCGTATTCGATCCGGCTCAGCTCCGCCATGAGAGGCGCCTCTCCCTCGGGATAGGGACCGTCCGGTCCGTATTCGGGTCTGTAGAAGTAAGCGATAAGGATCGTCGCCGCCTCTCCCCGGGATGTTTTTTCACAAAATTCGTCCCACAGGGCGCGCCCGCCTTTTTCTGCCCCTGCCACCAGCACGGGTATCTCTCTGCAGATCCCGAGCAGGTCCTCCGCGTCGCAGAAGACGTCGCGGAAGAGAACGTCGCGGGGATCCAAGTCGCTTCCGAATGAGCGATATTTGTCAAATTCCTCTTTGCTGTCGTAGGTCCGCCCGGTCAAGTGAAGTGAGAGGTCGTTCAGGATAAAGACGTCGCCCACCTTCGGGAGCCACGGGACGTTTTCCTCGCCCTCGGAGCTTATCACTGTGAACATCGATCCCGAATTAGGACAGATCTCGACGCGGACGCCGTCGTCGTTCTCGAGGACGAAGAACTCGACTTCTTTTATTTTTGTATCCTTGCCCGTGGCGACTGCCTTCACCGGCTTTACGGTGATAGTTCCTTCGATGAAATAGGATATTGCAAGCGACTGGCCGTTTCTCCACGTCATGTTCACGGCGTCGATCTCAAAGTACTGCGGAAGCTCTTCCTCAAGGTTCGCGCCGTCGGGGTAGTATAGTCCGCTCCTCAGCGTGACGGCTTCGGGCCCCGTTTCGGTCTCCGTTTCCGCTCCGGTTCCGGTCTCTTTTCCGCCGTCTTTTTTGTCCTTGTTCCCGGCGCATGAAATAAGCGGCAGGATAAGCGCCATCGCCAGCGCCAATATTACGATCCTTTTCATGTTTTCTCCTTTCATCCCGCGTTTGTGACGAGCAGGAAAACCACAGCCGCCGCCAGCAGCGCGAAAAACGCCGCTGACAAAGCGGTCATTTTCTTAAAGGACAGAATGCTCCTGATCCGGGGCTTCAGTTTCGCTCCGCCGAACGCCGAGGCGAAAACGTCCCCGCCCGCGGCGCACCTAAGCAGAGCCGCGGCGTATTCCTTCCGCTCCCCCTCGTCGAGCCGCGCCGCCGCCGCCTCGTCGCAGGCGAGCTCCAGATCCGTGAGAAAGAACTTCAGAAAGACCCACGCCATGGGGTTGAACCAGTGGACCGCCGCCGCGATGAAACCGATCATCCGCCACAGGTTGTCCCCGCGCCTTGCGTGGATCACCTCGTGCATGACGACGTATCTTTCGTCCCGCTCTCCGAGGCCCTCCGGCAGGACGATCTTCGGCTTTATTATCCCGTAGACCGCGGGGCTCTGTATCTCTCCGGACGTCCACACGTTCCCGCCCTCGTGACGGGCAGGTTTCGTTTTCCGCAGGGAGGAGACGTACACCGCGCCGATCACGGCGAGTATCACCGCAAAAGCGGCGATCCATACGATCCCGGACGCGACGAATAACTTGTCGAGCACGGGACTTTTGAAGGTGAGGGGGAAATATTCGCGTGCCAATTCCATACTGTTTGTCATGGATACTTTCACTTTGGGCAGCGGCCTCGCCACGATGACGGTTTTGGTGGTGAACCGCGAGATCAGACTCATGAGGCTGTACCGGTTCCCGATGCCGAAGGGAAGGCACATCCTGATGAGCGGGACGGTCCACAGAAAGACCGCCACCCGCCGCGGGACGGCCCTCACGGACCGCACCGCCAGCACCACGAGCCCCGTGACCGTGGCGGTGATGCTCATGTTGAGCACCCAGTAAAAGATCCTGCCTATCATGATATCACCTTTTTTCGATCATATCGCGCAGTTCTCTTATCTCATCGTCGGTCAGCTCCTCGTCCTCCAGCAGAGAAGAGAACAGCGCGCGTTTCGACCCGCCGAAGATCTTGTCGATCAGGGAGCGGACCTCTGCTTTCTTTTCCTCATCCTCGCTAACGAGGGCGGTGCAGATGAAACCCGGGTCGTCCCGCCGGATGAAGCCCTTCGAGCATAGCTTTTTCAGCACCGTGTAGGTGGTGTTCTTGTTCCATCCGATCGTTTCCGCCGCGATGATACTCACGTCCTTGGCGCTTACGGGACCCTTCTCCCATATTATCTTCATCAGCTTTGCCTCGCTGTCAAAAAGCTTTTCTTTCATAGAGATACCTCCGTTCAGACTATTCCTGTAGTCTATACTATCACAGTAGTCCGACATTGTCAAGCAGATTTTGAAAAAAAGCAAAAAACCCGGGGTGCTGTTCGGCGCGGCGAGATAAGGATGTTTTTGATATATATCTATGCCGCGCTGAAATGAATTGCGCCCGTGGCGCATGAATCGACTTTCAGTCATGAATTGTGCCTTCGGCTGTGCCTCAAGGCACGTGATTTGCCCTGCGGGGCATAAGGCGCAATTCAATTCATGGCGAAGCCAAATCATGCCGCATAGCGGCAATTCATAAAAAACAAGCTGAGAGAAACGATCTTTTTTGATCCATTCTCTCAGCTTGAATTCTTTTTTCGGCGTCCCGGGTTTACGGTAATATCAAAGTTGTTTCACGAACACGTCATCCTTGTTTCTCGCCTGAATGCCCGGCGCCTTTTCGTACCCGCGGGCAAGATAAAAATCCTCCGCTGTGTCCGTGGTCAGTATGACCGCGCCGTATCCTTTTTCACGGAACCGTTCCTCCGCCAGTCGCAGAAGCGCCGATCCGTGGCCTTCTCCCCGGCGCTCCGGGGCGACCCAAAACTCACGGACGAATCCGATTGTCCCTTCGAAGAACCAGCTTTTGAACGTGATGGGACAGAACTGGATGAACCCGACGCAGTTTCCGCCTTCGTCGAGCCTCATGTACGCCTCGTTCATCCCGTCGTTCATCTCGCGGAACAGACCGTCCCGG
>JAFWWR010000151.1 GCA_017518025.1 Clostridia bacterium | reverse complement strand
GCGGTTTTTCGGAGATGATTTCATCCTCATGAAAAAGCGGGAGGTCATCGACAAAAAACTGTTCGGCAACGGGGAGGAGCACCCCTGCTTCCGCTCCATGCTGGGGGACTATCTGGCGGTGGCGACCGGGGATCTGACGGTCTTCAACACCGAATGGGAGGCCGCGAAGTTCAAAAGCGTCCACGCCGGTCTCACGGAGGCGGAAATGACCGTTCCTCTCATAGTAATAGAATAAAAAGGCGCGGAATCGTTCCGCGCCTTTTTCCATTTTCCATTTTCTCTTTAGTATCTGCCTATCTTTTCAAACTCGATATCCGGGAAGTCGGTGACGTCGTCTCTGATGCGGTAGTCGCCGACAGCCGGGTTCACGAACAGCGGGTTCTCGTCGGTCGAGTAGTACAGATTGTTCTCGATCACGGAATGCTTCGCGATCATATCCTCATATTCCCTTTCGGCGCCCGTTTTGTTGATCTCGCGGTTGCCGGTGATGACGAGAGACGCGTTCAGGCCGAATTCGTCGTCCTGCCACCTGTCGAGATCGAGCGTGATGTCGAAGTAACCGGGCCACATTTCAGCCGCCTGCGCCTTGATCTCCGGATGGCTGTCGAAATAGGCGAACGCATTCACCCATCTGACGTAGTATTCGCTGCCGGTCACGGTGCTGAAGTCGCCCGACGCCGCGGCAGCATCCACCAGCTCCGTGCCGCCGAGACTGTATTTGCATCCGGTCCCCGACTGCTCGTTCGGATTTATGATCACGTTGTCGCAGAAGGTATTGTACTTGCTGATGCCGTTGTTCATGACGGTATTCCACACGTTGAAGAAGATGTTGGAATAGACCTGCGTGCCCGCGGTGTCGTCCAGATACAGGCAGTATCTGCCGTTGGTGCCGCCGACTATGTTCAGGAACAGGTTGTGACGCACCACGTTGCCGCAGCGGTCGACGCTGTTCCAGTTGTTCAGCACGCCGGTGTCGTCGCCGTTGTAGCAGACCTGATCGAACACGTTGTATTCAGCCAGCATATTGACGCTTCCGCGGAAGTCGACGCCCTCCCAGTAGCACTTCTTGAAATAGTTGTGGGTGACCACGGGGGTGGAGACCTCGACCTTCAGCGCGCCCATGTTGCCCCTCACCAGGTTGGTCAGAGTGAAATAGTTATTGTCGACCACCACTCCGGTGGAAGTTCCGAACAGATCTCCCGTGTTGATGCCGCGGATGGAAATGCCGGTACCCGCCGCCACCGAGAACTCGCAGTTCCGCACGGTGATATCGTAGGGCGTGCCGACTTTACCTCCGTCCAGCTCGACCATCTTGTCGGCGGAGCATCCGGAGAAGCGGCACCCGTCGAGGGTCAGGCCGCGGGGGTGGCTGTGCGACCAGATCATGTTGCCGTCGCAGTTGAGGAAGTTGAGTCCGACGAAGGAGACGTACTCCACGTTGTCAAGGGTCAGCATCGTGGTCCCGCCGGTGATGTGGTAATCGCTCTTCGGCTCGTAGACGTACATGATCCCGGTCTCGCTGTCGATCCAGTACTCGTTCGCGGAGTCAAGCTCCTCGGATATATTCACCACGGCGATCTTGGACCAGTGTCTGCTGTCGAATCCGTCAAGCGCGATGTAACGGAGGTACCCCATTCGTGCCTGTCCGGGGTAGGGGATCGTGAAAGTATAGTATCCGTTACTGTCCACGGTGTATTCGCCTGTCGTGAGCAGGTCCTTGTACCAGCCGGTGGTGAGATAACCGTAAAGGAGAAGTCCGTCCATGGTATGGTAGGTCGCGAATTTGCGGACGAACAGAGGATGGTCCACCAGGATATGGCTGCCGTCCAGGGTCTCGTGCGCTCCCTCGGTAAGCTGATCCGTGCCGTCCGAATACATATTCAGGAAACGGGCGAGGATGCAGCTTCCGTCTCCGTTCATGACCAGGGTGGTGCGAGGATCATAGCTTAAAAGCTTGTCCGATATGTCGGCTCTCTTTATCTTGTCGACGTATTTCGATGCGAACATCGTTTTTTCTTCGTCGGTAAGGTCCGTGAAATCGTCCAGCGGGATGTCGATCCCGTTATTGAACGAGACCTCCCCGTCGCCGTATCTGCGGTAGATTATGCGCTGCTCCGCGGTGCCGGTGTCCTCCGCGGTGAGAGTCACGTTGAGCGGACCGTAGTCGCCCGCCTTGAACGCCACGACGATATCGCCGGTCTTTTCGGCCTTCTCGGCGCGAGCCAGCTCCGCAGCCCTGTTGAACGTCCGTACCGGAGCGCTGAGCGTGCCGGGGTTGTCGTCGCTGCCGTCAACGGCAACGTACACGTCGGCGTCATCCACGAGAGGATATTCCGGCTCGGTAAAGCTGCCGAACAGCTCGGGCTCGTTGTAGGCGGTGACGTAGTCGAACTCCTTTTCGTCGACTCTCATCATGATCGTGGCGAACTGCTCGCGGGTCGCCTTGCCCCGCGGGTCGAGCAGGTTCTCGCTGCCGGCCTTGACCCCGGTGATGATACCCTCGAAGACCGCCCACGAGAGGGCGTCCTTCGCGTAGCTGTGAGTCTTGCCGTTGTCCGGAAAGACCGAGAGGTCCGCCCTTCCGGAGACGTCCTTGAAGCCCGCCTCTACGGAACGGTATATGATGGTCGCCAGCTGTTCCCTGGTGATCTCGCCGTTCGGTTCGAAGGTGCTCTCCGTCACTCCGTTGACGATACCCGAGTTTTTAGCCCAGATGACCGCCTTCGAGTAGTATTTTCCCGCCTTCACGTCTCTGAAAGCGTCCTCGAACTCCACGTCCGGCTTGTC
>JAFWWR010000150.1 GCA_017518025.1 Clostridia bacterium | reverse complement strand
TCTTCTTGACGTTTATGATTATACAGGAAACCGCCGGAAAAGTCAATAATTGTCACACCCCTGAAAAAACGGCGTAAAAGTCGGAAGAATATGACGTCAGGTTGTTGTATCGACAGGGAAAATGTGATAAAATATTATGGGTCATTTTGTGGAAAAGGAGCGACGGTCCAGATGGACAGAGAACTTGTCAGACAGTATTTCTCATCTCCTCCCGTGCTCGTCACCGAGCGGCTCCTGCTCCGCCGTATGGAAAAATCGGACTGGAAGGATATGTACGAGTACGCCTCCGACCCGGAGGTGACGCGCTATCTTCTGTGGGACCCCCACGAGGACCCGCACCGGACGGCGCGGTATCTCGCCTACGTCCAGTCGCGCTACAGAGCCGGGGAGTTTTTCGACTGGGCGGTGACGGACCGGCGTTCCGGCAAGATGATCGGTACCTGCGGCTTCACCCGTTTCAATTTCGAGGCGAACTCCGCCGAGATCGGCTACGTCCTTAACCCCCGCTTCTGGCATATCGGGATCGCTCCCGAGGCCGTAAGGCGGGTAATGAGGTTCGGTTTTGAGGAACTTTCCCTCCACCGGATCGAGGCGAGATACA
Organism: Clostridia bacterium; assembly: GCA_017518025.1. GTDB lineage: Bacteria > Bacillota > Clostridia > Oscillospirales > CAG-272 > RUG11130. Next base: position 10,536 of record JAFWWR010000150.1, on the reverse strand, counting down.
TGTGCGGAAACGAAGACAGTCGCCGCGTCATGGAAAAGGTCGGCATGAAATTCGAGGGGATCGCCCGGGATTCCATGTTCGTCAAGGGGAAATTCGTCTCCGTCGGTACCTGCGCCATCCTCGCGGACGAGTTTTTCGCCCGCTGACGGGTGTCATATAACTGCGCGGGGTGTCATATCATCAAACGAAATCCTGATGGAGGTTCTGAGATGATAGTTGACCGAAGCGACCGTTTTGTCCGCACGCTGGGTTATATCCTGTTCGGGATCATATTCTTTACGTCTACCGTGACTTTGGGCTCGATCTCCTCGGGAATCGGAAGAACGCGCCGTCCGGTTGTCGCCGCAGGAGCGGCGGACCGGACAGACAGTCGCGTTGCCGTCGTCATCGACGCCGGTCACGGCGGCGAGGACGGAGGCGCGTCCGGCGCGGACGGCACCGCCGAGAAAGACGTGAATCTCGCCGTGGCGAAGGACGTCGACGCGCTCTCCACCCTTTTCGGCATCCCTACGGTGATGACGAGGACGGAGGACGAGCTGCTCTACGACAGATTCGGCGAACTGGACGACTATACGGGGAAGAAAAAGTCCCACGACCTCAAAAACCGCCTGAAGATCGCCGAGGCGTGCGACCCCGATCTGTTTCTGTCGATCCATTCGAACAAATACCCCGACCCTTCGGTCCGCGGAATGCAGGTGTGGTACTCCCCGAACGATCCGCTGAGCGCCAGAGCCGCGGGGACCGTTCAGGATTATCTCAATTCGCATCTCCAGCCGGATGGCGCCAGGACGCCGAAAAAGGCGACCTCCGCCATATATCTTCTGAAAAACGTCCGGACACCCGCGATCCTCGTGGAGTGCGGATTTCTGTCCAACGAAAATGAACTTGAAAAACTGAAGACCGACGGTTACCGGGCTGACGCGGCGTGCGTCATCCTCGCCTCGGTCGCGGAATATCTCGCCGGAAACAAGGGATAAAGTCAAAAGAAAAGGAAGAGTCAAAATGAAGGGTCCGAAGACGGTCTACACCTGCACGGAATGTGATTACCAGAGCCCCAAATGGCTGGGGAAGTGCCCCTCCTGCGGCGCCTGGAACTCCTTCACCGAGGAGACCTACGCCGAGAAGAGGACTGCTCCCGGCGCCTCCGCCGTCGCCGCAGACAAGGCGGAACCGTTCCGGGATATGGCGGTCCCCGAATACATGAGATCGTCCACCGGCATCGAAGAATTCGACCGGGTCCTGGGGGGCGGGCTGGTCGTCGGCTCCGCCATCCTCGTGGCGGGCGAGCCGGGTATCGGCAAATCGACGCTTCTGATGCAGCTCTGCGGCAAAATGGGCGACGGTCACACTATAATGTACGTCTCCGGCGAGGAATCGCGGGCGCAGCTCAAGATGCGGGCGACCCGCCTCGGAGTGGATCCGGAAAAGCTGTTCGTCCAGAACGAGGTCTTTCTCGATTCCATCCTGAAAGAGTATGAGAGGATCTCCCCCGAGATCCTGATAATAGATTCGATCCAGACGCTTTACTCCTCTGCGGCGGCATCCGCCCCGGGAAGCGTCACCCAGGTGAGAGAATGTACCTCCGCCCTCATAGCCCGGATCAAGGTGGACGGCGCGTCGCTCATCATCGTGGGCCACGTGAACAAGGAGGGCGGCATCGCTGGCCCCAAGGTGCTGGAGCACATGGTGGACGCCGTTATCTCCTTCGAGGGCGACAGAAGCTCGTCGAACCGTATCGTCCGCGCCGTAAAGAACAGATTCGGCAGCACCAACGAGATCGGCGTGTTCGAGATGACCGGTCACGGTCTTGAATGCGTATCAAATCCTTCCGAGATGCTTCTCGAGGGAAGGCCCGAAGGCGTCTCCGGCAGCTGCGCCGCGTGTATCCTCGAGGGTACGCGCCCCATCATCGCCGAGATCCAGGCGCTCGTTACGCCGACGGTGTTTCCGTCGCCGAGAAGAACAGCCGACGGTATCGATTATAACCGTATGTGTCTTCTCCTGGCCGTTATAGAAAAACGGCTCGGACTCAGATTTTCCACCTGCGACGTCTACATGAACGTGGTGGGCGGCATGAGGATCGACGATCCCGCGGCAGACTCCGCCATCGTCCTGGCGCTGATCTCGTCGCTGAAGGACGTTCCCGTCCCTCACGACCTTATCGCCATGGGCGAGATAGGGCTCGCCGGCGAGCTTCGCTCGGTCGCGTCCGCGGAGCAGAGGATCAACGAGGCGTCCCGCCTCGGCTTCTCCACCATCGCTCTCCCGAAGAAGCAGATCAAGGGCAAAAAAGCTGGCTCGTCCGAACTGGTCGGCATGAACGGCATTTACGACGCCGTGGCGCTGCTGGCAAAATCGCAGAAAAAGAAAGAAAAATCCACCGAAAGGCAGGACGTAACAAATGAATGACGTCTACACGTCTCCCCTTTGCTCGAGATACGCGGGCGATGAAATGAAGAGGATCTTCTCCCCCGACAGGAAGTTCACCACCTGGCGCAAGCTGTGGGTGGCTCTCGCCGAGGCGGAGAGAGAACTGGGCATCGACATAAAAGAGGAGCAGATCGCCGAGCTGCGGGCGCATATCAACGATATCGATTACGACGCCGCCGCCCGTTACGAAAAGCAGGTGCGCCACGACGTAATGGCGCACGTCAAGACCTACGGCGACGCGTGCCCCGGCGCGAGAGGGATCATACACCTCGGCGCAACGTCCTGTTACGTGGGGGATAATACGGATATAATCCTCATGCGCGACGCGCTCCGGGAGATCCGCGCCCTTCTTGTGGCGGCGATAAGGTCCGCCGCGGATTTCGCCGAAAAATACAAGGACCAGCCCACGCTGGCTTATACCCATTTCCAGGCGGCGCAGCCCACCACCGTGGGCAAGCGCGCCGTTCTGTGGATCCAGGATCTGACCTTCGACCTTGACAATCTCGAACACGTCCTCGGCTCTCTCCGCTTGCTCGGATGCAAGGGCACCACGGGCACCGGCGCCAGCTTCATGGAGCTGTTCGGCGGCGACCACGAAAAGGTCAAAAAGCTCGACTCGCTCATCGCGGAGAAGATGGGATTCGACGGATGCTACAAGGTGTCCTGCCAGACCTATTCCCGCAAGGTCGACTTCAACGTGCTCTCGGTCCTCTCCGGGATAGCCCAGAGCGCCGCGAAATTCTCGAACGACATCCGTCTCCTGTCCCACTTAAAGGAGTTCGACGAGCCCTTTGAAGCGGGACAGATCGGCTCCTCCGCCATGGCGTACAAGCGGAATCCCATGCGCAGCGAGAGGATAGCGTCCCTCGCCCGCTACGTTATGTGCGACCTGCTGAACCCCGCGTTCACCGCGGCGTCCCAGTGGTTCGAGAGAACGCTTGACGACTCGGCCAACAAGCGGATCTCCGTTCCCGAGGCGTTCCTCGCCACGGACGCGATACTGCGGCTGTATATCAACGTTATCTCCGGCGGAACTGTTTATCCGGGAGTCATCGAACGCCATCTGAACGAGGAACTGCCGTTCATGGCGACGGAGAATATCCTTATGGAATGCGTCAAGCGCGGCGGCGACAGGCAGGAGCTCCACGAGGCGATCCGCGAGCATTCCGTCGCCTGCGCCAAGGCGATAAAGCAGGACGGCGCGGAAAACGACCTGCTCGACCGCATCGCGGCAGACCCGCGTTTCGGACTCACCCGCCGGGAGATAGATTCACTTCTCGACGTGCGGGCGTTCGTGGGCCGCGCGCCCGAGCAGACGGAGGAATTCCTCACCGAGGTCGTCCGTCCGCTTCTCGAAAAATACTCCGGTGAGGGAGACGTCAGCGTTTCCATCAACGTATAAAAGAAAGGCAAAGAAATGAAACAAAGCAGATTCTGCGCCGTGGCCGGTATCAACTGGGGAGATGAGGGAAAGGGAAGGATGGTAGACCTTCTCGCCCGCGAATTCGACGTGGTCGTGAGATACCAGGGCGGCAACAACGCCGGACATACTGTGGTGAATGACAAAGGCGAATTCATACTTAATCTGCTCCCGTCGGGGATACTGAGCGACAGCACGGTAAACGTGATGGGTCCCGGCATGGTTATCGACATCGAGCACCTCTGCGGGGAGATGGGAAAACTGCGCGAAAAGGGTATAGAGATCACCCCCGAAAAGCTCAAGATCAGCGACCGGGCGACGATCTGTATGCCCTATCACAAGCTGCTCGACTGCCTTGAGGAAGACCGCCTCGGCAGCGCCGGCTTCGGCTCCACCAGGCGCGGCATTGCGCCGGTCTACGCCGACAAATACATGAAAAAGGCGTTCCGGATGGGAGACCTTCTCGACCCGGAATATATAAGATCACGCATCGGCGCGATCGTTGAATGGAAAAACATAACCGTTGAAAAGGGCTACGGAGCCGCCGCCGTCACCGCGGATGAATGCCTCGCCTGGCTCGAAAAATTCGGCGATCCGCTGAAGGATTATATCGTCGACACAACGGAATACCTCACCGAGGCGGCGAGAGAAGGAAAATCGGTCATGTTCGAGGCCCAGTTGGGCGCTCTCCGCGACATCGACTTCGGCATTTACCCCTTCACCTCATCCTCGTCCACCATCGCCGCCTACGCGCCTATCGGCGCGGGCGTGCCTCAGCTGAAGCTCACCGAGGTGGCGGGCATCATGAAGGCGTATTCCAGCTGCGTCGGCGCGGGGCCGTTTACCTGCGAGCTTTTCGGAGAAGAGGGCGACGCCCTCCGGGAGGCGGGCCGTGAGTACGGCGCCGCCACCGGCAGACCGAGGCGTGTCGGAGGATTCGACGTCGTCGCCTCCCGCTACGGCGTGAAGATGCAGGGCGCCGACTACGTCGCGCTGACGAAGCTCGACGTGCTCTCTTATATGAAAAAGATCCCCGTCGTCACGGGATACGAGATCGACGGAGAAGTGACCGACGTGTTCCCGTCGGGATCCCGGCTCAACAGAGCGAAGCCGGTGACGGAATATTTCGACGGATGGATGTGCGACATCTCCGGTTGCCGTAAGTTTTCGGATCTTCCCGAAAACGCCCGGAAATACGTGGAGTATATCGCAAGCGCCGTGGGATGTCGTATCAAATACGTCTCCGTCGGCGCGGAGAGGGACGCGTACATCGAAATGTGAATGTAAAAGAACCGTGCGGACGCAGGATTACGTCCGCACGGTTTTGTCATTTTATGACCGGCCAGTTCTTTCTGCGCCAGCGCGCCAGGGTCATGCCCACCTCGCGTCTGAAAACGGTGATAAAGTAATTGTAGTCGTTGAAGCCGCATCTTTCGGCCACCCCGGCGAGGGGAAGATCGCGCTGTTCTCTCAGCAGTTCCTTTGCTTTCTGCATCCTCATTGACCGGATCTTCTCTGCGATCCCGCACCCGTAAAGTCTGTTCGACAGTTCGTAAAGCTGCGTTTTGCCGATCCCCAGATAATCCGAGACCGCCGTGGCGTCAGTCTTTTCCGTATAATGCGAATCAAGATAAGACTCGAGCCGCACCTCGAGCAGATCTTCCTTCAGCGTCGCCATCCTCTCGAGAATGGTGTAGGACGCCACCGCGTTGAGTATCTGCGCCGCGGAGCGGACGTAGGTCTCCTCGGTGGGGAGCGCCGTCATCAGCGCCTCTTTCAGCTTTTTCTCATCAATGCCCAGCTCCCCCGTTTTTTCTTTTATCACTCTCCAGCCCTTTTCGTGATCCGGGTAAGTGAATACGTTGCCGATCATGAGATAGCCGATGAGCACGTCGCCGACGTACAGAGGAGAGATCGCCTCGGTCAGCCCGGCGTGACACTGATACGTATACGTCGACCTTGTTTTGACCGACACCTCGCACGCGTGGCGGTCGCACGCGAGACAGGCCATGTGCCCCCTTTGCGACCCCTGTATGATGGAGCAGTAGGGGGGAAGGAACGGGGGATACGACGCCAGCTCTTCCTGCTTTTCGTCCGATACCGTAATGCGGATCTTTGTTATTTCGTAGAAGTCTTTCAGCAGTTCTCCGAGCTTTTCAATATCAAAAAATGAGACCATTTTTTACCTCTCGTCAAAATATACAAAAATAGCTTATTAAATTTTACCACACTTCCGAACAAATTTAAAGTAATTCGAACATTTTTCTATATAAAAAGGCGGATTATTTTATTATAATAGACGTGGATCATAAAATAGGGTCCCTGTATCAAGGAGATATCGGTAATGAAACGTTTTTTCTGCATTCTTCTCGCCGTGCTGATGCTCGCCTGCGCCGTTCCGGCGTTCGCGGCGGAAGCGTCACCTTTCAGCGACGTCAAAACGTCCCGCTGGAGCTATAAGGCGATAAAATACGCGTACGAGATGAAATACATGGACGGTATCGGCGGCGGAAAATTCGGTCCCGCCGGGACCATGACCCGCGCCATGGTGGCGACGGTACTTTACCGCAAGGCGGGAAGTCCGGCCGTGTCGTTCTCAAATGATTTTTCCGACGTGAGCTCCGGTAAGTGGTACTCGAACGCCGTGATATGGGCGAAGAGCAACGGGATCGTCGAGGGTTACTCCGACGGGACGTTCCAACCCTCGGGCGAGATAACCAGGGAACAGCTTGCCGCAATGTTCTTTCGTTTTGCCGGTACCGTCGGCTACGACACGCGCATCAAAGGCGATCTTTCCGCGTTTCCGGACGCCTCAAAAACTCACAGCTACGCGAAGAACGCTCTCACCTGGGCGACGGCGCGTGGCTTCATCACCGGAGTGACGTCCGGCAAGACGGACCTCCTCGACCCCCGCGGCATGGCGACTCGGGAGCAGTTTGCCACAATAATCAAGAGATTCGACGACGCGGGCCCGAACTACGCTCTCGAATATGCGGAACCTCAGATAATTTCATCTTACACCTCCCCGGAATATCCCCTCGTCACGGACGCGGACTTTTACGTATCGCCCGACGGCGACGACAACGCATCCGGCACGGACGCGTCTCACCCCTTCGCGTCCTTCGAACGCGCCCGTGACGCGGTCCGGGAGCTTAAGCAGACAAAGACCTCGGGAGACATCGTAGTTGCATTTAAGGCGGGCGACTACGGCGCTCTCGACAACGTGACGTTCACCTCCGGGGATTCCGGCAGGGAAGACCAGCGCATCGTCTACCGCGCATACGGCGACGGCGAGGTAAAATTCTCCAACGGGATCGTCATCCCTGACGGAAGCTTCACAAAGATCTCCTCCGGGGAGAAAAAACTCTTCCCGGAAGAGGCGGGGGACCACATTTTCAAAGTCAGCCTCGCGGGAAAGATAGATAAGTTCGATCAGAGGACGTCCCTCATCGGCGGCGACGGCTTCTGCTGGGAGGCAAGATTTCCCAACAAGTTCCCCGACGGCACGGACAGAGTCTACACCGACATGACCACCACCGTGGACGAACGCGCCAGCATACGCATCATCGGTCCGCTCGCCTACACGGTGAGCAACTTCACCACCTACGAAGGACTCAAGATCACCGGGTATCTCAGGACCGGATGGTTCCAGGATACTTTCCCGGTCAAGTCTTACGATAAGAATACCGGTATCATCACCTTCGATTTCGAGAACTTCGACTTCGACGGGATATACGATCTTGACAGCTACGTCCTCGCATACGAGGGAAGGATGGCCGATACGGTCTTCTTCCACAATCTCGCGGAATTCCTCGACGAGCGAGGGGAGTACTGGTTCGACGAGAAGACGAAGACTCTGTACGTATACGAGCCCTCCGGAGATTACTCGATCCCGCTGGGCGGCGGATTCGTAACTGTTGAAAACGGCGCGGACTTCATATCTTTCGTCGGCCTCTCGTTCATCGGTACACGGGACGACGCACTGACCGTCGACGGCGACGATATCACCGTGGAGGGTTGCCGCATCGGCGACGTCTGCGGACAGCGCGCCATAAGCGGCGGAAAGATTCGGAACTTTACCCTGTGCGACAGCGAGCTGTTCCACTTCTCCCGCTGCGGTATTTATCTCGACGCGCCTGGTGAACGCTGGATGCTGGACCCGTCCGGCCACGTTATAACGAACAATCTGTTCTACGACTTCGGTCTGCCGCTCTATTTTGAAGGGGCGGACGGCGTGGCGCTGAGGCACAACGTGGGCACGGTCGTCTCTCACAATGAGTTCCTGCGCGGCGCCCACGGCGCGGTGAGGTACGACTACTGTATCGACTGCGTTATCGAATATAACGTGTTCGACGGGCTTATGAAGAACACGCAGGACTTCGGCGCCGTCTATACCTATATGTCCAACGCGTTCAGGAGCAACGTGATCCGGTATAATCTGTTTAAGAATATCCGCTCCGCCGGAGCGCAGCACGGCGTTTATCTCGACGGCGCGGACGGGCAGATCATCTACGGAAATCTATTCTATAACGCCGGGTCCTTCGCGATAACGTTCAACGGCGGACGGGACAATAACGCTCACGACAACGTGATAATAGTCACCGATAAAAACGACAGATCACCGTTTATGTATCTGGGCCAGCGCTATGAGGAAGCTCTGAGCGACAGCCCGGAGGTGAATTCTCTTCTTGCATATCTGGACGACAGACCGAAAGAGGGCCATCCCGCGTACGGGACTTGGCTCGAGAGATGGCCGGAGCTGTATAACCTCAATTACGACAAGTCTTCAGCGGGACAGCCGGACAGCGTCTTCTCGCCTGTCAACTACTACACGAACAACAAGATCTTCGGCGCGAAGATCCCGGAAAACAAGTATTACGAGATGTTCGGCGTGAAGGACGGCACCGAGGTGCTTCCGCTCGACGAAAATCCGTATTTCGTCGATCCGACGTTCGGAGACTACAGAGTGCGTCCCGACGCCGGAATATCCGACATCCATTTCGAGGAAATGGGAAGAATTTCATAAACAATTTACATACTTTCGTTGCAATACGGCGCGCGATATGTTAAAATTGTAAAAGAAACTTCAAGTGATCCTGTATTTTACAGAGCGACTGCTCTGCATAATAAAATTCAAGGGGGTTCAAGTAATGAAGAAAATGAGAAAACTCATCGCGGTGGCGATCGCGCTTCTTATGCTTTCCGCGCAGTTTGCCGCCATCGTCTCCGCCGCTTGGCATAAGCCGTCAGAAACCGGCTGCCAGACGTCCGCGACGATCAAGAAGGCGGCCGCTCCCGTCGTCCATGACGGCGTGATCAGGGCCGGCGAATACGAGGAGATCGAGATCAACCGCGATCCCAACACAACAGACCTTCTGCTTGTGTATATGACGGTAAACCAGAAAACCAAGGCGCAGCAGTTCCTGAACAACGTCCATTACTACATATCATGGGACGAGGACAACGGACTGAACTTTGCGGCTCAGGCGACTCTTCTGGAGACGCCGCTCTGTCTCGGAACGAACCCGGATCCCGAGAACTGGCCTATTCACCCCGAAACCGGTCTGCCGTATCCTTCCGACGAGTATTTTATGTTCCAGTTCGGACTCGTCACTAAAGTCAGCGAAGTTGAGAATTCCGAAAACGAGTTCCTCTACAGAGGTATCGGCGTTAACACCGAGACCGGAGAGCAGCTTTACGGCTGGTATAAGGAGCACGGCCTCACCGGCTCTCTCGAGCAGACCGCCGGAGAGGACTACTTCGTAAAGGTCGACGGCAATACCGTGACCTACGAGATCTCTTATCCGTTTGAATCCGTGCTGGAGGCCGACAAACTCAGCGACGGACTTCCCATTGACGGCGACCAGATCCGTTTTGTCATGACCCTTACCGGCGGCAGCGAGGGCGTCAACATGGAAGGCGCCAAGACGTACGGCGTTTCTCTCGGCGACGGCGGATTCCTGGGCGGAACCGCAGCCGCGTTCAACAAGAAGTACAAATCCACCGGAGGAAAGTACACCAACGCTCTCGGTACCTTCTCCGACGATCAGATCGAGATCCCGCCTCACGATCACGATTACGTGGCGGAGACCGTCGATCCTACCTGCACGGAGCAGGGCTATATCAAGTACGTTTGCTCCATCTGCGGGGACAGCTACATTGACGAAAACAGCTATGTCGACGCCCTCGGCCACGACTGGTCCGAATGGAATCAGACCGTTAATCCCACCTGTACAGAACCCGGTGAAGAAGCAAGGACGTGCCCTCGCTGTTCACTTGTTGAAACACAGTCCGTCGACGCTCTCGGTCACGATTACGTCGACGTTGTGACGGATCCCACCTGCACGGAGCAGGGCTACACGACTCACATCTGCTCCCGCGGAGACTACGAGTACGTTGACACCTACGTTGACGCCCTCGGCCACGACTGGGACGAGGGAACGGTCACCCTTGAACCGACCGACACCGAACCGGGTATCAGACTGTTCAAGTGCAGCAGATGCGACGCGGAGAGAGAAGAAGAAATCGCTCCTCTCGGCATCAACCAGGTCCAGTTCGACGTTGAAAACAAGCTCGCCGACCTTCTGTGCTCCTCTCACGAGGACGTTAACTTCCAGTTCGGCACCGGCGGCACGTTCACAGAAGAAAACATCAACGCCCTTCTGACCGAGGTCTTCGGATACAAG